>NZ_BACT01000604.1:0-14300 GCF_000333255.1 Methylobacterium sp. B1
GGCGAACCGGGCGGGCCCATGGAGTGCTTGGGAGGAAGCGCAGCTTTACGAGGCTCGTATCTGGCATACCAGCCCTGGGAACGCAGGGCAGGTCTGCGAAATCACGAGGCATTCCTCAGGGCATTGGCGCCCACTGCCCCGCGGGTGGGCGACGGCGGTCGACCGTGACATCCCCCAAGCGCCGGCTCCAACGGGCCGGCGGATGCGCGGATCGGCTGAGGGGCGGATGTCCCGGGCGGAGCGGCCCCCGCGGCTCCGGCCCATCGGCGCAGGACATCGCCGATCCGGTGTCGATCTCAGGCCGCCACCGCCTGGGCGCGCGTCCGCCCCTCGAGGTCGCGGATCGTCGCGGCGAAAAGGGTCTCCAGCCCGTCGCAGGCCTCTTGCGGCTCGGCGCAGGCCGCGTTCCGGGCGGCATCCTCGATGGCGCGCAACCGCGCGACGAGGGCGCGGGCGCCGATATTCGCACTCATCGACTTGAGGCTGTGGGCCGCCCTGGCGATGGCAGGCTGATCCGAGACGGCGAGGGCCGATCGGAGGGTGGCGAGCGCGACAGGGCCTTGCGCCCGGTACAGATCGAGGACGCGGTCCAGGAAGGCACCGTCTCCGAGGCCGAGAAGTCCGTCCAGCACCTCGGCGTCGAGCAGATCGCCGTCTGGCGATGCTTCGGGTGCTGCTCCGGGTGATGCTCCGGTCGGCAAGGCGGCCCGGGCCTCTTCCGATCCCACCGCAGCCTCCCGTGCCGCGTCCCGGAGGGACGGGACATGCGCCTGCAGGAGATCGGCGAGCTGCCGCAGGGTGAAGGGCTTCAGGAGCGTTCCGTTCATGCCGGCGGCCTCTGCGGCTTCCGCAGCCTCGCCGAGGACGTGGGCCGTGAGCGCGACGATCGGGGTGCGCCGGTCCGTGGCCGCCTCGCGCTGCCGGATCGTCCGGGCGGCCGCGAAGCCCTCCAGGACCGGCATGCTGCCATCCTTCAGGATCAGATCGAAACGCTGCGCCCCGGCCGCCGCACGGTCCCGGCCCCGTCCTCGACGGTCACGACATCGGTCACGCCGCAGCGGGCCAGGGCCTCGAGGGCGACCTCGCGGTTGACCGCGCTGTCGTCGGCGACGAGCACCCGCGCGCCCGAGAACTGCGGCAGCAGATCGGTCGCGACGGCGACCGCCGCGGACGCGGTGAAGGGATCGCCCGCGGCCAGCGCCGCCAGGAGGGGCCGCCACTCCGCCTGGATCACGGGCCAGCGCAGCACCGCGTCGGCGAGGCCGGACCGGAGGGCCTGATCGGCCGCATTGTCGCCCGCCCCCGCCAGGACGAGCACGCGCCCGGCCCGATCCGGCCGGCGACCCGCCGCCACGAGGGCGGCCGCGTCGAGGACCCAGTGGGCGGGGGCCGCGCCACGGTCCGCCGCGACCGGCGCGAAGCCGGCCCCGCTCAGACTGGCGGCGAGGGCAACCCGGGTCGCGGGACCGGCGGTGTCCAGCACGATCGCGGCCGGCACCGTGCCGTGGCGCAGGATCGGCCGGGCGGGTTCGGCGACGGTCACGGGAATGCGCGCCGAGAAGGTCGAGCCCGCGCCGACGCGGCTCTCCACCGCCACGGTGCCGCCCATCGCGGCGATGATCTGCTGGGCGATCGAGAGCCCGAGGCCGGTCCCGCCGAAACGGCGGGTCGTGGATTGATCGGCCTGCGAGAAGGCCGAGAAGATCGTGGCCAGCTTGTCCTGGGGGATGCCGATCCCGGTATCGGCGACGGCAATGACGAGGCATCCGTCCCCGGCATCGAGCGCCATCCGGACGGAGACGTGCCCGGCCTCGGTGAACTTCAGCGCGTTCGACACGAAATTGCTCACCACCTGACCCAGGCGGACCGGGTCGCCGAGGATCGCCTGCGGCACCTCCGGCGCGATGTCGGCCGCGAGGTCGAGCCCGGCCGCGCGGGCCCGCTCGGCGAAGAGCGTCACCACGGTATCGGCGATCTCGGCGGGGCACACCGGCACGTGTTCGAGATCGAGCTTGCCCGCCTCGACCTTCGCGAAGTCGAGGATGTCGTTGATGATCGCCAGGAGCGACCGGCCGGACCGGGCGATGACTTCGGCGTAGCGGCGCTGGCGCACCGGCAGGTCGGCACTCGCCAGCAGTTCGGCCATGACCAGGACGCCGTTCATCGGCGTCCGGATCTCGTGGCTCATCGTGGCCAGGAAGGTCGACTTGGCGGCGTTGGCGGCGTCGGCGGCCTGCTTGGCCTCCCTCAGATCGGCTGTCCGCGCCTGGACCTCCGCCTCCAGGTGGGCGCTGTGGGCGGCGAGGCGGTGGTCGCGCTCGTTGACCGCGGAGAGCAGGTCATTGAGGGTGCGCGCCAGGGCGCCGACCTCGTCGTCGCTCTCCACGCGGGCGCGCTGCGTGTAATCGTGGCGCAGGCGGACCGCCTCCATGGTCCGGGTGAGGGCCCCCAGGGGCCGCGTGACGCTGCGCTGCAGGTAGAACGACACGCCGATCCCGATCGCGACGGCCAGCAGGGCCGCCAGGGCGGCGTTCTGGCCGGCGGCCCAGACGTGGTCGCGGATGTCGTCGGTCTCGCCGATCAGGACGACCCGACCGACGGGGCGCCCGTTCTCGAGGATCGGCGCGGTCGCCCGGAGACTCTGGGTGGCGAACAGATGAAGGAGCGAGAGATCCGCCCCGTCCAGGGCTGCGTCCTGCGTCAGCCGCAGGCCGATCCCCTGCTCGGCGAGGACGGACCCGTCCGGTCGCTCGATCGCCCCGTAGACGATGGACGGCACGTTGCCGATCGCCCGGAGGGAGGCGGCGGCCGCGGCCTCGTCGTTGGCGGCCGTGGCCCGGGCGCCCCCGTGGGCGAAGACCTGGGCGACGGCCTCCAGCGCCGCTTGCTTGTCGGCGGCGTAGCGGTCGACCTCGCGCCAGACCGACAGGGCCGCCGCCAGGACGAGGGCCGCCGTGACGGCGCCGGTCACCGCCAGCGCCAGCCGGCCGGCCAGGGAACGTCTCGGCCTGAGCCACGCGAGATGCACGCTCTTCTCCTTCAGGCGGCCCGGAGGGCCCGGTCGCGGGACGGGGGCGGCGGAAGAGGCGGGATCAGGCGGCGGCGCGGATGCAGGTCCGCGTCACCATCTCCCAGCCCGCCAGGAAGGCCTCCACGCAGCGCGGATCGAAGTGGCGGCCTGCCTGGTCCGCCAGGAAGGCCCGTGCGCGCTCGAGGGGCCAGGCCGCCTTGTAGGGCCGCTCGGTCACCAGGGCGTCGAACACGTCCGCCACCGCCACGATGCGACCGGAGATCGGGATCGCCTCGCCGCGCAGGCGCTTGGGATAGCCGGTTCCGTCCCAGCGCTCGTGGTGGCTCTCGGCGATCTCGGCGGCGAGGCGCACGACGTCGGAGGTGCTGCCCTCCAGGATGCGCCGGCCGCGCTCGGCGTGCTTCTCCATCTCGGCGCGCTCCTCGACCGTGAGCGGCCCCGGCTTGAGCAGGATCGCGTCGGGAACGCCGATCTTGCCGACATCGTGCATGGTGGAGGCGAGCTTCAGGATCCGGATCTCCGCCGGATCGAAGTCGAGATTGGCGGCGATGATGCCCACGTAGCCGGCCACCCGGGCGATGTGATCGCCGGTATCGGTGTCCCGGTGCTCGGCGGCGCGCATCAGCAGGGCGATGATCTCGCGCTCCCGCGCCTCGATGACCGCGACCGCCGCCGCGACCTCGCGGGCGAGCACCGCGGCCCGGTCCTGCTCCTGCCGGTGGGCCGCGCTGATCGTCATCAGGTTGGTGATGCGCGCCTGGATCTCGACGGGATCGCAGGGCTTGCCGAGGAAATCCGTCGCGCCGGCGCGCAGGGCCTGATGGCGCAGGCTGCGCTGGTCGAGACTCGTCACCATGACGATCGGCACGTGCGCGAAGCCCGGGACCGCCCGCGCCGCCGCGATGACGTCGAGGCCGGTCAGGCCGGGCATGTCGTAGTCGGTGACGACGACCCCGATCCTGTCGACATGCGCCCGCAGGAAGTCGAGCGCCGCCCTGGGGCAGGTGAAGGCGACCGGCTCGCAGCCGGCCACGGGCTTGAGCGCCTGCATGACCAGCAGGTTGTTCATCTCGGAATCGTCGATGATCAGCGCGAGCACCGCGTCACTCCCAGACGAATGGCCGGCAGCGGAGGATCGGCATCGTGGCCTCCGCTATTGCGAGAGCAGCAGCTTGCCCGAGAGGGGGCCGACCCCCTTGGGCACCGGCACGCTCGTCGCGTCGTAATTCGCGTTCAGATAGAGATTCGGCCCCTCGTAGAGGTTGACCTGCTGGGCCACGATCACCGTGTAGGCCGATTGGTCGGCAACGGGTTTGCTCGCGTCGATCACCACGCGGCCCGCCGGCAGGTAGAGCGTGCCCAACATGGTCCGCGCATTGTCGCTGATGATCCGGTAAGTCCGCATGGGCTTGGTCGCGGCCAGCGGCGGCGGCGTCGGCGCGATCGGGCTCAACACATCCCCGAGAACGGCCTGGGTGGGGTCGACCGGATCGCTGACCACCCGCTCCTCCATCATCAGCAGGCCGGCCATGGGACCTGTGGTGGGCGCCGACAGACTGACCGTGGTCTTCTTGTCGAAGACGAGGCCGCCCTTGTTGCCGGTGAAGTAGAAGGCGACGTCGATGCCGGTCATGGCGGCATCCTTATCGACGATGAGCGGCCCGTCCTTCATCACATAGGTGCCGGCGCGCAACGCGACGGAGGCGCTCTTGGTGATGTGCAGGCCGCCGCAATAGGTGCCCGGATCGAGGGTCACGCTCTGATCGACGAGATTGCCGCTGGTGTCGCGCTTGCTGTTGGCCGAGGCCGGGATCGCCGTGCAGGCGCCGATCGGCGGTGGCGCCCGGTCCTTCAGCGGATCCTGGATGGGCGGACAGCTCGTCTGCGGCGGCGGGGCAAAATTCGCGCGGGCGCCGTCGAAGCCGCCCGCGGTGCAGATGGTCTGTGCCCGGGCATAGGCGTTGTCCTTGCCGACCATGCCGCGAGGGCTCAGCGAGTTGCTGTAGAGCGAACAGTCCTGGGCCGTGACCTCGGCGCTCTTCTCCAGTTCGAAGGCCCCGTCGGCGAGCGGATCCAGCGTGAGCAGGCACAGGCGCATCTTGCCGACGACGCGCGCCTTCGAGCGCACCGCGACCTTGACCATCGGCACGCCGACGAAGCCGCCGAAGGCGAGCTTGACGGTCTCGTCGACCGTCACGGCGACGCTGGTCCTGTCGTCCGCCACGTCGACCTGGAGCGCATACGGGCTCTCGGTGCGGGGCGCCGCCTGGGCCTGGATCGTGTCGACCACGATACTCTTGGCCGCCGCCGAGGTCGCGACAGCCAGCTTGAGGTAATTGCCCGCCGCCAGAACGCCGGCATCGGCCGCGTTCTGGAGCTGGCTGCGCCGGGAGGCGAGGCGGGCATAGTCGATGCCGCCGCCGGTCAGGCCGAGCAGCACCACGGCGCTCAGACCGAAGGTCAGGGCCACCGAGCCGGACCGGTCCGCCAGGGCGCGCGAGCCGATGCGGAGCGCTCTCCAGAAGGGTAAAATGGGCAGTTCTCCCCGGGCGGGATCGGTGCGGCCATCGCGACTGCACCAACCGCCGACCCGACCTGGCTAGCGCCCAGCTCCTAAGAATCCGTCGCGTTGGAACGCCAAAATGCCAGCGCCGCCCGTCCGGCCACGCTTGGCTGTGAAAATCGTCGGACCCCTTGCAGACCGAAGACCGCTCGCCCCGGAACACAGGGCCGCGATACAAGCAGAAGAGTGTATAATCGAATTATATACAACTAAAGCGCGAAAAGACAGTCCTCCACAGACTCGTCGCCGCCGAACCTCGATAAGGTGGCAAATTCTACTCATGTTTGAACGTTTTCTAAACGAGCCGATCTTACATCTAGCTTCGTCCGGCCGTTGAGCCGGGACGGCAGCAGGCACAGGACCTGCAGAGTTCGTTTGTCATGATGGGCATCTTGCGGCGCGTCGCGACTGTCTGGCGCACACGCGAGCCGGGCGGCCGGGCTGGCACCGACGGAGGGATCCGACGGCTGCGCGGCCACCGCGGCGGCGCCTCGGCGGTGGAGTTCGCGCTCCTGGCGGCGCCGTTCCTGGCACTTTTGGGCGTCGTGGCAGAATCCGGCGTCGTCGCCATCGAGCAGCAGACCCTCGATATCGCCGTCGATCGCAGCGTGCGCCAGCTGCGCACGGGCGCCTTTCAGGACGGCGCCGACGGCAGCGATCCAAGCCAGCGCTTGCGCAAGCTCGTCTGTGCCGGCCCGTCGGCGCTGTTCCCCTGCGCCGATCTGCGCCTCGACGTGTCGCGGACGGCTTCGTTCTCGGCATCGCAGCCGGCGGAGCCGTTCGACAAGACCACGAAGACGTGGACGACGGGCTTCGGCACCCGGTTCGAATGCCCGCAGGGCGGCGATACGGTGACGGTCCGGGTCGCCGTGCCGGTGATGCGCCTCTTCCAGATGCTGGACTTCACCGGGCGGATCATGTCCGACAAGTCGCAGCTGCTCGTCACCACCGAGATCTTCCGGGCCGAGGATTACGAGCCCAAACCGTGCTGAGCCTCCGTCCCCGCGCGGGCCTGACCGGCCTGATCGGCAGCCGGGACGGCGTCAGCGCGATCGAGTTCAGCGTGATCGCGCCGATCCTGCTGCTGATCCTGATGGGGTCAATCGAGCTGCCCCGCGCCTTCATGATCGGGAAGCGGCTCGACAACGCGTCGGCCACGATGGCGGATCTGATCGCCCGCGGCAGCTACGCCGACCTGAAGCCGGTCTTCGCCGCGACCAGCGCGATCTCCAACCCCTACGACGTGAGCGGCGCGAGCATCGTGCTGACGGCCGCGGGCACCTACAGCGACGGCAGCTCGGCGACGACCAAAGTCTGCTCGAGTGCCGAATCCAACGGGCAGGCCTACGCGGCCGGCACCTCCCTCGGCCCACCGCCCCCGGGGATGACCCGAAACGGCGATCGCTTCGTCGTGTCGGAGGTGACGATGATCTATAATCCGATCTTCCCGGTGCTCTCGAAGCTGACCCGGTGGACCTTCCGATCCAGAAAGGTCTGGCCGGTGCGCGGAGGCGAGATCTACAACGGACAGAGCGAGGTGGTTCTGCCCGGCGGCAAGCCCTGCCCGGCCTGAACGGGCGGACGGCGGCAGGCCCGTCGAGCGGAGGCCAATCCTCCGCGGCAATCCGGTCGGCGATGGAGGATGGCGCCTGCGGCACGCAGGACGGGGTGCGCGGGCGCGGCGGCGGTCTTCCAAGCGCGGCGCGGGCGATCCGGCGACGCGGCCGGCGCCACCGGATGGACCCGGTGGCGCCGGATCGCGGCCATCGCCCGCCTCAGCGGGTCGAAACCGCGGTGGCGACGACCCGCCGCGAGGCCGGGCTCGCCGGGACAAGACGCGGCGTCGTGGTCAGCTCCGAGGCCGGACGAACCGCGGCGGTGGGACGCGCCTGCTCACGGTAGAGCGGGGGAGTCAGCGCGATGGTCTCGTCGGCCAGGGCGGTGCCGATCATCGGAACGGCGGCGAGGGCGGCGAGAACGATGGTGCGAACGGTCATGATGCGAAGTCCTCTCGTTATCCGGGTCGTGCCCGGCTTCGAGGGGGTATTTACGTTGCAGAGCAACATGATCCAAACAGATGCAATCGATACCGCATATCGATACGATCAATGTTTGCCGTGCCGGTTCCGTTTCCGAGCGACTGGGCAGGCGGACCTTGCCGCCTGCGCCTCATCGACCGGTCGGCTCGAGGAGACCGCGCTCCGGGAGCCGGCCGATGCATCGCCAAGGTTCGGCCGAACGGAAGGACGGACCGAGTTCATACAATATTAAACCGCACCCCCGAAGGTCGGTCAGCCCATTGAATGTTTGTGAACCCACAGAGACTTAACGCGTAAAAGTTTATCTTTTCGCGCGGAAGGAGACGGCCCGTTGCTGGTTGCTGCCCTGCTCTTCGCGGTGGGCGTATGGGAGGGCTGGCGGTATCGGGCAGCGGTTCTGATAGCCAGCTCGATGCTGGTCAGCATCGGGTGGCTGGGCCTGTGGGCCTTCGTATGGACGCATCTCGACGCCGAGAAGATCCTATTGCTGTTCGCCTATCTCACCGCCCATCAGGCCGGGTATCTCGTCGGCGCCTATCTCGGGGCGGATTTCGGCGAAGATTCTTGACCAAACGGATCGTCGGCCCGCGGGCTGCAATCATCGTGGCGACGTCGACGCCAGGTTGACGGAGCGGCGCAGACAGGCCGGCGGGGCGATCGAAGACGAAGCCGGGATGCACAACCCGTTCTCCGGGCGCCGCCACCGGCTGCCGGAGCTCAGTGGCCGAGTTCCACCGGGATGCTGAGATCGACGATCCCGTCCCCGCTCAGGAGAGCGGGCGGCGGGGCGGAGGTCGGGCTGATCCCCTGCAGGGCGCGGAGCGCGCGCTGATCGAGTTTCGGCGAGCCCGAACTCTGCTCGATCTCCGCGCTCTGCACCGCCCCGTCCGGACCGATCTGGACGTGGACCAGCACGGTTCCGCCGCCCCGAGCCGTACCCGATCCCCTCTGAGCGCGGTCGGCGGCATCGATCCGCGTGACGAGGTCTGAGAGCCAGGCCCGCACCGCGGGTCCTGGAGTCGCCTGCGCTCCGCTCGCCAGAGCCAGACCGAACACAACAGCACCGGACATCAGGACGCGCGGCGACATGGGAAACGGTGGCTCCCTGAGCCCAGGATCGAGGGGCGACCCTACGCCCCGAACGGGCCGCTTGCGACCCCGATCCCGTGTCGCCGTCACGCGACGGCGGCGGTTTTCCAGCCTTTCGGGCCGGCGGCGGCCAGCATGACGTCGTCGCTACCGATCTCGAGGCCGGTATAGCCCAGCATCTGCGCGAGTTGCGTCCGGGCCCGCCAGACCCGGCTCTTCACCGTGCCGATCCGGCACCGCATGATCGCGGCGGTCTCCTCGTAGGTCAAGTTCTCGATCGCCACGAGCACGAGCGCTTGCCGCATCGGCGGCGTGAGACGACCGAGGGCCGCCTGGACGTCGCTCAGGTCGAGATGGCCGCCCTGCTCGGGCAGCGAGACCATCCGCTCCGCCTGCGCTCCATCCTCGTCCTGCACCTCGCGCCCGTGCCTCCGGTGCTCGTTGTAGAACGCGTTGCGCATGATCGTGAACAGCCACGCTTCCAGGTTGGTGCCCGGTACGAAGCTGGCGCGCGAGCGCCAAGCCCGCAGAAGCGTGTTCTGCAGCAGGTCGTCGGCACCGACGTGGTTGCGCAGCAGCGAGCGCGCGAAGCGCTGCAGATTCGGCACCATGCCCAGGAGCGAGGCCTGGAATTCCTTCTCACGGCCGTCTTGCGCCTCGCCGAAGGCACCGTCCAGCAACCTCAGCAGTTCGGCGAAGCGCTCCGCGATCGTCGGCTCAACGGCGTCCTGCGCGTAAGTCGCCGCCAGCAGATGGCCGAGATGAGATTGCACGCTGTCGGGGAGCCGGGGCGCCGGTGGGTCGATTGTATCAGCGTCCAGCAAGACTCCGAGCATGATAGCCGATCACCTGAACAGGATGAAAACATGATTTCGGATATTAATCCCGGAATATGTCACACTCGCCGCAACATAGATCAGCCAATACGAATATATATGGACAGAAACATGCCGGTCGGCGCGGCGGACACGAGAAACGCCCCGGAACGAGGAGGGTTTCGATGGCATTGGACGCGCTGAAAAACGCTACGCCCCGGCGCCGAATCTGTGGCGACGCCGTCCGAGACCGCGCCGCTCCGCATGTCGTCTTCGACACGGGGTCAGGCGCGGCGGGTTGAACACAAGGATCGACTCCATGACCAGACTCTCGGATCTCGAGATGGATCCCGCCTTCCAAGAAGCCGTCAGCGCCGTACGAGGCGCGGCCAGCACCTTGAGCGGTCGCGCCGTGACGGCCGCTGAGGCCCGCTTTCTCGTCGGCATCGCCCTGACGACCTTTGCGCATGCCGGTGGCCTCGAGGAGCCGAGCCGTGGCCGGCTCGCCCGCTTCGCGGCGCGCAGCGGCCCGGACACGGCCGTCGGGACGCGGACCCGGCACTGAGCCACCGCCGGCCAACGGGAGACGCCCGGACCGCAGATCCGAACGCCGCTCCGGTCTCAGGCATCGCGGGCCGCCGACGCCCGACCCGGATCGCGCGCCACCACGCGCAAGCCCGCAGTGCCCCCCTCGGTGCCATGCGGGCCGACGATCGGGAGGTGCCCCTCGGGGGGCCCGGCCGCCGCCCGGATCCGCCGGATCTCGTCGCGGCCGTGCCGACCGGCCGCGACCCTCGCCGACTGTGCCGCGTGGTCCGCCCCGCGCCCCGACCGATGGACCGCAGGGCGCGGATCCCTCCGAGGAAAACGCCTCGACCGGAGGGCGCGCGGATCGGAGCGTCCGGTCGATCAGCCGATCTGCTGGGACTCGGCGCCGCTGTCGGGCCGCGCCGGGCCGAGCACCGGCTCCTCGCCCATCGGCTGGTTCTGGACGACGCTGAACGTGCCCTTGCCGTCGAGGGAGGGGCCCTGCGTCCAGCGGCCGGCCGGCGGCGGCGAACCGTCCGCCGACGTCCCGAAGAAGGCGTAGTTGAACTTCTGGTTCTCCTTCTCCTGCGGGAAGGAGTTCGGGATCGGCAGGGTGCCCGCGTGGCCGCCGAGTTCCTCGATCACCGCCAGCCATTGCTGCTGGTGCATGGTGTCGCGGGCGATGAGGAAGCTCCACATGTCCCGCATGCCGGCGTCGGTCGTGGCGTTGTAGAGCCGCACTGCGAGGACGCGGCCGGTGCTCTCGGCGGCGACGTTGCAGTACATGTCGGCCGCAATGTTGCCGCTGGCGTAGACGTGGCTCATGTCGAAGGGCAGGCCGTCGGAATTGCCCGGGAAGGCGGCCATGCCGGTGGACAGCAATGTCTTGTGCAGCATGCCCTCGGCGATGTGGCGCGGGTTCTCACCGCCCATGATGGCCCCCACGATCGCGTCGGCCGCCCCGGCCTCCTGCACCTTGGTCGGCGCGTTCTCAAGATTCAGCGCGACCGCCGTCGCGAGCATCTCGATATGGCCGAGTTCCTCGGTCGCGGTGGCGAGCAGCATGTCCCGGTACTTCGTGGTCGGAGCACGATTGCCCCAGGCCTGGAAGAAGTACTGCATACAGACCCGGATCTCACCTTCGATTCCGCCGATCGCCTGCTGGAGCATGCGGGCATAGATCGGGTCGGGGCTGTCGACCTTGACCGGATACTGAAGACGCTTGTCGTGATAGTACATGGTATCTGTCCCTCGCGAGAGGCACGGCGTGCTCAAGCCCACCGCACGAGCGGCTCTCGGCTCGGCACCCCCGTGGGAGCATCGAGCCTCTCACCCTGTCCAACCCCGCGTCAGAACGACGGTTCGATTCCTCGATCTATTTATAACGAACAATATTTGTTCAAAGCTATTTTATTAAGCTCGATCAGGCTATTGGCACGGTCAATCTCGATCATTCCCGCGCCAGAACATCTCGTATTACATAACGTATGTTAAGGGAGACCAACCCCGGTTCAGGGCGCTTGGCAGGCGCCTCCGGCCGGGCACCGTGCAAGCGTCCCCGGTCCGGCGGTCGCGGCCCGTGCGGCCTCACGAGGATGCCGCACCGACGTCCCGGAGCTCAGAGGAGCCCGGCTCGGCGGGCGAGCATGATCGCGAAGGCGAGGCAGGCGGCGAGGCTGACCCCCAGCATGGCGACGTTCGTCCAGAAGCGCACCGGCCGGCTGGAGCCTTCGATCCCGCTGGCGCGCAGTCGGACCCACGGCACATACAGGTAGAGAGCGATCAGCGTCAGGATCAGAAACGCGAAGGTGGCGAGCCGGCCGGTGATCAGGGCCGCGCCGGCCAGGACCGCCCAGCCGAAGACGAGGCCCAGCATGGTGAACAGGGCTGTCGAGTTCACGTCCGCACGTCCCCTTCCGCGGATGATGTCGGCAGGGCAGCCGCTGCGATCCTCAGTCTGCGCCGGGACCCGTCGAGGAACCCGCAGCGTCAGCCGGACCGGTGATCAGATCGAGAAGGTTTCTGGTGCTGCGAGAGAGGATTGAACTCTCGACCTCTTCATTACCAATGAAGTGCTCTACCACTGAGCTACCGCAGCAGGTGACCGGGGCGCCCCCGCGGGGGGCGTGTCCGTCCGGCCGAGTGGGGCCATAACGGATCGCCGCCGCGTTGGCAACGCCGTGTTGCGCTTCCGCGCATTTTACGTGCGCGATGCGGCCCGGATCAGGGCCGCGAGGCCCGGCTCGGAGACCGCCTCGGCGGCTTCCACCGGTGTGAACCAGCGCAGGTCCCGTTGACGCGCCTCGGGAAAGTCCTTGAGCTGCTTGCGCACCTCGAGGGGAAAGACCTTCACTTGGCACAGGACGGTGTCGAGGTTCCTCAGGCGCTTCTGGTAGAGGTAGAAGCCGATCGGACGCTTGCCGACCGCACCGCGCAGGCCCGCCTCCTCGTAGGCCTCCCGCGCGGCCGCCTCGAACGGCTTGCGCCCCTTCATCGGCCACCCTTTCGGGATGACCCACCGACGGCTTTCCCGCGACGTCACCAGCAGGATCTTGGGCTGGCCATCCCGCCCGCGCCGGAACGGCAAGGCTCCCACCTGCCGACGCGGCTCCCCGTCATCGTCGTTGAGGGTCATGGTCGCACCGCGCGAGGCGGAAGGCTGCCCCGACCCGGCGTCATCGACGCCGCGTGCGGGCTCTGTGCAGTCTGGCGGATGATCGGACCCTCGGTCGACGGCTCTGAGCACACGCTATAGGGCGAGCCGGCACATTCAACTGCCAGTAGACGAACGGCGCGACCTCTCCGTGAAGTCGCGCCGGTCCTGTCATGATCTGCGGGGATGATCGGCGCTTGGCGCGGCCGGTCATCCCATCCGACGAACGGCGCGATCCGCTGATCCCGGCGGCAGCGCTGCGGCCGCCATCCCGGCCGAGACCGGATCGGCGCCGGCGGTCTTCGCGCTGGCTGCCTTCGCCGGCAGGACGGTGGGTACAGGCACCGGCGTTCCCGGTCCGGTGGCAACCGCTGCAGAGGCCGATGCAGAAGACAGTGCAGACGCCGACGGGGCGACCGATCCGGGGACGGGCGCAGAGGGGCGCGTCGCGGCCGGGACGAGGGCCGGGGCGGCCGACTCCGCTTCCGGCTCCACCGCGGGTGCGGCGGCCAGAGTGTTCGGCGGCTCGCGCCACGTGAAGGCGTCGAGGCGTCCGGTCACCGGCGAGACCGGCGCCCAGGTTTCGGTGGCGATGCCATCGGCGATCCAGACGCGGTCGCGCGGGGCGCGGGCGGCCCGGGCCAGCCACTCGCGGGCCTGGCCGGAGGCGGCGCCGTGTTCGGCCTCCTCGATGGCCGCCATCATCAGGCAGGCGCGGGCGGTCGGCCGGTCGGTGAGCAGGGGCTTCACGGCCTCGCGGGCCCGCTTGTAATCCCGCGCGTCGAGGGCGGCCTGCCCCAGGGCGAGCCGGGATTCCGGATCCCAGACGGACAGCTTCGCCAGGACCTCGGCGCGGGCGAGACGGTCGCGGACCGAATCGCCGGGCCGCAGCCCGAGATAGACCTTGGCGAGGTCGGGATGGGGATTGGCCTTCCAGGCCGCCTCGACGATCCGGGCCGCCTTCTTGACGTCGCCGCGGCGGGCGAGGAGGCGTCCGGCGATGCAGGCCGCCGGGACGAGATCGGGGGCGAGCTTGACCGCCTGCAGGATGCGCTCCGCGGCGAGTTCCGGCTCGCCGGCCTCGCGCTCGCCGGCGATCGCGGTCAGCAGCACGGCCCGCTGCCGCCGGGCGGTGGCCTTGTCGATCAGGCCGAGGGACGAGCGGCGCTCGATGGTCTCCAGGGCGGCGGCCCAGTCGCCGTCGGCGCTCTGCGCCTCGAGCAGGGCCTCGTTGGCCCAGGTGACGCTCGGCGCGAGGCGGGCAGCCTCGGTGGCGTAGGCGCGGGCGGCCGTCTCGTCCTCCCGGCGCCGGGCCTCCACGAACAGGCCGCGCAGGCCCAGGACCCGGGTCTCGGGATCGTCGACCATGCGCTGGAAGGCGCTTTCGGCGGCGTCCCGGTCGCCGGAGATCTGCGCGGCCTGGGCCTTGAGCAGCAGGGTCAGCGGCTCGGTGCCGAGGAGCCGCTCGGCGTCGCCCGCGAAGCGGCGGGCCGCCAGGGGATCGCCCGAGCCCACCGCCACCATGCCGCGGGAGAGGGCGGAGAGGCCCTTGGCGCGGCGCCGCTCGGCGGAGCCGCGACCA
>NZ_BACT01000603.1:0-2139 GCF_000333255.1 Methylobacterium sp. B1
AGTGGTGGTCGACCGGCGTCGGCGACCCGCGCTGCAGGATCGCGATCCTGATGGGCAAGACCGACCCGGACGCCCCCCGCCACCGGCAGCAAACGCAGATCCTGGTGCCGATGGACACGCCGGGGGTGCGGGTGGAGCGGCTGCTGCCGGTCTTCGGCTACGAGGACGCCCCCAAGGGCCACGGCGAGGTGGTGCTGGAGCATGTCCGCGTGCCGGCCGGGAACTTGATCCTGGGCGAGGGCCGCGGCTTCGAGATCGCGCAGGGAAGGCTCGGGCCGGGCCGGATCCACCATTGCATGCGCACCATCGGGGCCGCCGAGGTGGCCCTGGAGGCCATGGCGCGCCGCCTCGTGTCCCGGGTCGCCTTCGGCAAGCGGATCTCCGAGCAGTCGGTCTGGGAGCAGCGGGTCGCGGAGGCGCGGATCGACATCGAGATGGCCCGCCTCCTCTGCCTGAAGGCCGCCGACATGATGGACAAGGTCGGCGCCAAGGGCGCCAAGCTCGAGATCGCCATGATCAAGGTCGCGGCGCCCCGGGTGGCGCTGAAGGTGATCGACGACGCGATCCAGGCCCATGGCGGGGCCGGCGTCTCGGAGGATTTCGGGCTCGCCAGGATGTACGCCCATATCCGCACCCTGCGGCTCGCCGACGGGCCCGACGAGGTCCACAACCGCTCGATCGCCCGGCTGGAATTCGGGCGCTACACCAATGCCCGCGAGGGCGCATGAGCGACGCGGATGTCTTCTCCGGCGTGAAGCCGGTCGAGCCGCGCCACCGGATCGACGAGGCGAAGCTCGCCGCCTGGATGGAGGGCCACGTCCGCGGCTACGCCGGCCCGCTCACCGTGCGGCAGTTCCGCGGCGGTCAGTCGAACCCGACCTACCGGCTCGACACGCCCGCCCAGGCCTACGTGCTCCGGCGAAAACCCTTCGGCCCGCTCCTCCCCTCCGCGCACGCGGTGGACCGCGAGTTCCGGGTGATCGGCGCCCTCTACGGCGAGGGTTTCCCGGTGCCGCGGCCCTTCGCGCTGTGCGAGGACCCGGACATCATCGGCGCGGCCTTCTACGTGATGGAGGCGGTGGACGGCGCGGTGCACTGGGACGGGGCGCTGCCGGGCCTCGATCCCCATGCCCGCCACCGGCACTATGCCGGCATGATCGCCACGCTGGCGCGCCTGCACGCCATCGACCCGGAGGCGGCGGGGCTCTCCGATTACGGCCGGCCCGGCAACTACTTCGCCCGGCAGGTCGACCGCTGGACCCGCCAGTACCGCGCCGCCGAGGACGGGCGCCTGGAGGACGTCGAGCGGCTGATCGCGTGGCTGCCTCGGACCGTGCCGGAGCAGCAGGGCGCCTGCGTGGTCCACGGTGATTACCGCCTCGACAACCTGATCTTTTCCCGCGACGGCGGCGTCAGCGCGGTGCTCGACTGGGAGCTGTCGACGCTCGGCGACCCGCTCGCCGATTTCAGCTACCTGCTGATGCAGTGGGAGTTGCCGGCCGACGGGCGCAGCGGGCTCGGCGGGCTCGACCTGCCGGCTTTGGGCATTCCCACACGGGACGAGGCGGTGGCGCTCTACTGCCGGGCGGCGGATCGGAAAAGCCTGCCCGACCTCGACTGGTACTTCGCCTACAACCTGTTCCGGCTGGTCGGCATCCTGCAGGGTGTGGCCGCCCGCGCCAAGGCGGGCAACGCCGCGAGCGAGCACGCCGCCGCCATGGCGGCACGCGTCCCGAAGCTTGCCGAAGCGGCCTGGGGCTTCGCCGAGCGGGCGGGGGCCTGAGCATGGAGTTTTCCGGCCGCGTCGTCGCCGTCACGGGTGCCGCCCGGGGCATCGGCCGGGCGCTCGCCGCGGCGGCCCGGGCCCGGGGCGCGACCGTGGTCGCCCTCGACCGCGACGGCGCCGGGGCTGAGGCCGTGGCGGCGGAACTCGGCGGACGGGCCTATGCCATCGACGTGGGCGACCCGGAGGCGGTTGCCGCTGCCCTCGCAGGCATCGAGGCCGGGATCGGTCCCATCGCGCTCTACTGCTCCAATGCCGGCATCCTGGAGCGCGACCCCGATCCGGAGCTGGCCACCTCCGCCGATCCGGAGAGCTGGGCGCGGTCGTGGTCGGTGAACGTGATGGGCCATGTCCAC
>NZ_BACT01000602.1:0-120 GCF_000333255.1 Methylobacterium sp. B1
TGATCCTCGACGAGGTCTTCCTCGGCTTCCGCCTCGCCCGCGGCGGCGCGCAGGAGTATTTCGGCGTGCGTGCCGACATGGTCACCTACGGCAAGACGCTCGGTGGCGGGCTGCCCGTCG
>NZ_BACT01000601.1:0-2442 GCF_000333255.1 Methylobacterium sp. B1
CCGGCTGCCGACCTCAGGCGCTCGGCGTCACCGCCATCGAGCTGCTGCCGCTCCCCTACTTGAAGGGCGCGCGCAACTGGGGCTACGACGGCGTCCATCCCTACGCCCCCGACGGCGCCTATGGCCGCCCGGACGACCTCAAGCGCCTGATCGACGCCGCCCATGGGCTCGGGCTGATGGTCTATCTCGACGCGGTCTACAATCACTTCGGTCCGGCCGGGAACTACCTCCACGCCTACGCCAAGACCTTCTTCACCGAGCGCCACCAGACCCCCTGGGGCGCGGGCATCAACTTCGACGGCAAGGAGAGCGGCGCCACCGTGCGCCAGTTCTTCATCCAGAACGCCCTCTACTGGCTGGAGGAATACCGCTTCGACGGCCTGCGCTTCGACGCCGTCCACGCGATCCTCGACGATTCGCCCCGTCATTTCCTGGCCGAGCTCGGCGAGACGGTCCGGAAGACCTTTCCGGACCGTCAGATCCACCTGATGCTGGAGAACGAGGCCAACCAGGCCCGCTGGCTGGAGCGGGACGCCGCCGGGCGCCCGAAGATGCACGATGCCCAGTGGGCCGACGACCTGCACCATTGCTGGCACGTCCTGCTGACGGGCGAGGACGCCGGCTACTATAAAAGCTTTGCCAACAAACCGGTCGCGCACCTCGCCCGCTGCCTCGCGGAGGGTTTCGCGTATCAGGGCGAGCCGTTCGCCACGCTCGACAACCATCCGCGCGGCGAGCCCTCCGGGCACCTGCCGCCCTCGGCCTTCGTGACCTTCCTCCAGAACCACGATCAGGTCGGCAACCGGGCGCTGGGCGAGCGGTTGAACCACCTCGCGGATCCGAAGAAACTCGATCTCGCCCGGGCCGGGCTCCTGCTGGCGCCGCAGATCCCGATGCTCTGGATGGGCGAGGAATGGTCGGCCTCGGCGCCGTTCCTGTTCTTCGTCGACTTCGCGCCGGACGAGGACCTGAACAAGGCGGTCCGCGACGGCCGCCGCCGGGAGTTCAAGAGCTTCGCGGCGTTCGCGGACGACACCTCCAAGATCCCCGACCCGACCGAGCGCGAGACCTTCGCGGCCTCGAAGCTCGACTGGTCCGAGCGGGAGCGCTCGCCCCACCGCGAGGTGCTGGCGGAGACGACGCGCCTCCTGAGGCTGCGCCGCGACGTGGTCGTGGCGCTGGCGAAGTCCGGCTATGACGGCGCCGCCGCCACGATGCCGCGCGCGGACGTGGTCGACTGCACGTGGCGCTTCGGCGCCGGCACCCTGCGCTTCGTCGCCAATGTCGGCGACGCACCCTTCGCGGTGGATCCGGGCGGGGCCCGGCTGGTCTGGACCAATGCCCCGGACGGGGCCGGACATGAGTTGCCGTCGTGGACCGGCGTCTTCCTGACGGAGCCTCGCGCGTGAGCCCCCTCGAAAAACTCGCCGACCTCGTCGGCGTCGCCGCCGGCTACACCGACGCCTTCGGCAAGCCCGTCGAGACGCCGCTGGCGGTGCGCCGCGGCCTGCTGGCGGCCCTGGGCTTCGCGGTTCAGGATGAGGCGTCGATCGCCGGGAGCCTCGCCGAGGTCGAGCGCCTGCGCCGCGGCCTGATCCCGCCGCTCCTGCCGGTGGAGGCCCGCCGGGCCGCCCGCGTTCCGGTCCGGCTGCAGGACGGGGCGCCCCACACCCTGGTCTGGCGCCTCGTCGACGAGCGCGGCACCGCCCGGGAGGGACGGGCCAACCCGCAAGGATCCGATCCCGGCTTCGAGCTGCCGCCGCTGACCCCGGGCTATCACCGACTCATCGTGCAGGCCGGCCAGAGCCGCACCGAGGCCTGGGTGATCGCCGCGCCGCAGCGCTGCTGGCGCCCGCGCCCCTACACGGATGAGGGGGCCTCCGATTGGGGGCTCGCCGCCCAGCTCTACGGCCTGCGCTCGGCGACCAATATCGGCATCGGCACCTACGCGGATGCCGGCGAGGCCGCCCGCGAGGCGGCCCTGCGCGGGGCGGCGTTCTTAGGGCTCAGCCCGGTCCACGCCCTGTTCGGTTCCGACCGGACCAAGATCTCCCCCTACTCGCCCTCCTCGCGCCTGTTCCTGGAGACGCTGTTCATCGCCCCGCGCAGCCTGCCGGGGCTCGCCGGCTCCCGGGCCGAGGCGCTGCTCGATGCGCGCGCGGACGCGATCACGGCGCTCCGCGAGGCGGCGCTGGTCGACCACCAGGGCGTGCACGATGTGCTCGACCCGGTGCTCCGGGCCCTCTGGGCGGACTCCCCCGCCCGGGCCGGCACGGACGCGGATTTCGCGCGCTTCCGGCAGGCGGGCGGCGAGGATCTCGAATCCCACGCCCTGTTCGAGGCCCTGTCGGAGCATTTCCGGGGGCAGGGCGCGCATTGGCTGGGCGACTGGGCGGACGCGTACCGCCGGGCCGGCACGGAGGCGGTGCGGGCCTTCGCGGC
>NZ_BACT01000600.1:0-17278 GCF_000333255.1 Methylobacterium sp. B1
CCGGATGATCTCCAGCTTCTCAGAGGCCGGGTACCTCATGCCTCGTCGCCCCCAGCCCCGGTCAGACTTTTTTTCAGCAGGCGGTTTTCCAGGACGAGATCGGCTACGACCTCCTTCAGCGCACCCGCCTCGCGACGCAGGTCCTGGACCTCGTCGGCGGTCGCGGCACGGGCCGTGTCGCCGGCCAGCCGCTTCTTGCCGGCTTCCAGGAACTCCTTGGACCAGCCATAGTACATCGAGCTGGCGATGCCTTCGCGCCGGCACAGCTCGGCGATGCTGTCCTCACCGCGCAGCCCTTCCAGCACGATGCGGATCTTCTCCTCGGCCGAGAACTGCCGGCGCGTGGCGCGGCGGATGTCCTTGATCACGGCTTCTGCCGGCTGCCGCGCCGGCCCGGACGTCTGTTTCATCTTCGCTCCTGGGGGCTACGATGAACCAGCCATCCTCCGTTCGTGAAGACCCTCAATTTGTCTCAGGAGTGCTGACGGCGGACACACAAGGTCGGCAGATTCCAGAGCGTCGGCCAAGCTCCCAGTGGCCGGATGGACGGCCGCCATCCCGCGATCCAACTCGTCAAGCGCGCCAATCGCATCCAGCCAGGCATCGAACCAACCCAGAAGTTCCGCGAGATCCGCACGGGCACCCAGGCACTCGATTGCCTTCATGGTGCCCGCACGTTGCGCCTCTGCCCAGTCGACCATCAAGCTTGTCCCAAAACCGGCACAGGCAGCATGTCGAGCAGTGGGCGTGAGCAGCGCCAGACAGAGCCGATCGCGCGTCGGACCTCCAGCGGGTTGGGCAAACGCGTGACCACCCCCAGTCGCTCGCCGAGTTCGTTGAAGCTCGGACCGCAATGCCAGACCGCGTCATCGATGATCAGGTAACGATCGTGGATTACGGCCCGGTCGTCCCGCCCTGGCACTCCTGGCATGACCCGGACTTGCGGCGTGCGGGAACCGAGTTGCCCTGCGAGCCCCCTCAGGTCGGCCGCGAAGGCGAGCCCCTGCTGAACTTGAAACCCGGGCACCTCGCCGACGGTGGACTTCAACGCCAGAGCGCTCGTTAGAATGCGTGACGTGACGCCGGCGTTCATGTTCCGCAGGGCGAAATTGCGCATGTCGCGCATCCCAAAGAACGGGTCGACGAAGATCAGCCGGTGCTGCGCTTGCTGGACCAGGCTTACGATGAAGTCCTGCGCCTCCTGCATCTTCGCGTTTATCTGCGCTTTCGTCGACGGCTGATCGCCCGGTAGCGTTCCGAATAGCTTCTGCGGCGCCGCCGCCAGTTGCTGGCGCTGCTCGCGCCGTGCAATCAGCCGTGCCAAGCGGCCCCTTGCAGGGTCGTCGACAGGTTCGCCGACCGTGGTGGCTCGATCCTCGGCGACCTGAATGACCGAGTATGTCTGCGCAGGCTTACGTCGGCCGGCGGCTGGCACCTCGACCTTGGCCGCCCGGGAACCGAAAGTGACGTTCAGCGCAAGCTGATCAATCCAGTGTCCCGGCTCGTTGAAGCGCAGGAGCCCGCGGTCGCGGCAGACCAGTGCGTAGCCAATCGCGCCGGTCGGCTGTGGGAATGCCAAGCTCGCCGATCCGCTGGCATCCACCGAGACGGTCCGAAGATCGGTCCATGAGCCGATGCGCCGTTCGGCGACATGCAGGCTGAGTGAAGTCAGGTCGGCATTCCGCGCCGGGCTGCGCCGCGGCACGATCTGCAGCCTCAGGCTCTCGAGACCCTCTTGCGTCAGGGCGCCTCGGAACAAGGTGACCGACGCGCAGAGCGGATTAGGGGCGACCAGAGCTAATCCACCGAGCCACTCGTCGGCGAGGAAGGGATCGAAGCCAAGGTGCCGCTTCAGCCACTGGCGGGCTTGCTGGCTCCGTCCGAGCCGCCACACGGCGTGCGAGGGCTTCTGCAATGGAACGAGACGATGGATCCGCGGCCCGTCATGCCACGGCATGGCGAAGGGCGCATCGACCGCCACCGCAAATCGGCCCGGTGCGGGTTCCGGCGCAAACGGTATGGGCCGAGCCAGCACGGGACGCGGCGCCCGCAGGGCGATGTTCAGGATGCCACGCTGGGCTTCCCCATACCAATGCAATGCGTCGGCGCTCGACATCTTGGTGGCGGAGAACGCGCAGGTCCACCCGTCATGGCCCGGGACTGGCCAAGGCCGAGCGCCGGCACGCCAACTCTCCGGTGCGATCATGTCGAACGGATACAGTTCGATCCAGCCGAACAGGAGAAGCTGTTCCCTGTCTGCACGCAGCGACGCCACGCGCAGAACGGACTCGGGATAATCCGTCAACAGATGGTGCCAGGGTTCCCCTGGCTCGGCCAAGGCGTCCACGATCTTCGTTCTCCACTTGGCGCCCAGAGATGAAACCGAAATCCGGCAGTCGTGATTTCGAACGCGCGACCCATTCTCATCCGTGCGATTTTGATGATGAAGGTTCGCCGAGGGGATATGTCTCGTTCATCCAGGCGCGGCATCAGGCCCGATCCCGATGGCAACCGGGAGGGGGCGGCCGCGAGAGTCCGTCGGACCTGCCCTGCGCGTACGCTTCCCCCGCGGCGTGGCCCGGGTCTTACTGCGGAGGAGGCTTGGGTCGATCGCGGACGGCCTTCACGAGGGAAGCCAGCCCCGCGCAGAGCGCGCCGACTGCCGCCATAGCGGTGGAAAAGTCCTTCAGAGCCTCCACGATCGTCTCCTTGCGAAATAAGGCGGGTTGCGGGAAAGCCGCCTGCTGCGTAAATAGGGGTCTCCCTTGGCGGGAGTCAAGTGCCGTAAGCGAGGTTGCGAAATTGGCTGTCCGGACGTTGGGTTCTTTGGCCGAACCGATCTTCTCGGGACGATCCGTCTCACGGATCAAGTCGGCCCCGGGCGGCGTCCCGGTGCGACTGCTCGCGCCGCGTGATGTCGGCTTCGTCTTGGCGGATCTCGAGGCGCTCGAGTCGATGGAAGTTGATCACGCTGCCTCCGACCTCGCGTCGGTCCGCATCGCGGCGGGCGACGTGGTCGTGACATCCCGCGGGCCGGCGCGGGCCGCCGTTGCCCGCGAGGAGCACGCTGGCGCGATCGCGACCGCCAACCTGGTCGTCCTGAGGGTAGGAGAACCGAGCCTGCGGCATGTGATTGCAGCCTACCTAAGGGCACCATCGACGGCGCGACGGCTACAGGCCCGCTCGATTGGCACGGCGACGATCGGTTTCGGGACGCAGGACATCAAGGACTTGGAGATCGACCTGCCGGGATCGGGCGACTTGGCTGCGCTGGACGAACTCGTCTCCTTGACAGACCGATATGTCGCGGCCGCGCAGAACGGGATCACGGCGCGAATGGAGTTCGCGCAGCAACTCGTGACGCGCTCGCTGGACCTGGGCGGGGCTCGGCGATGAGCGCCTGGAAGGATACTTTCGGAGGGCTTGCGGCTCAGCTTCGCCCTCTCGGCCGGGTCGAGTCGGGGCGCCGCGTGCTGGCTTTGCTCGCCTTGGGGTTGCTTGCATGTCGGATTGAGGAGGGCGCCGACTGGCGCACCCTCCGGAACAAGGCGGCGAATGCCGGAGACGACGGCACTTTCTATCACGCGCTCGTTGCCCTGGCACGATGCGTTGAGGAGCGCGTCCCGACCCTGGAGGGGGTTTTCACCGCATCGCTGATCGGGGACGTCGCGCACGCCGGCGCCGCGCTCCCTCAGCTGGTCCTGATGGCCGCACGGATGGTCGAGCTTCGGGCCGCGGAGGATGTGCCCGAAGCCGAGTTCTTCGACGCGGCAGTCGCCGAGTTCGGGCAAGGCGGCGGTCCCGCCGGAGAACCCGGCATCTCCCGGCCGCTGGCGGAACTCATGGTCGATCTGCTCCAGCCCCGTCCTGCGTCAAGCGTGCTCGATCCACGCTGCGGAGTCGCGACGACTCTTCTCGAGGTCTCGCGCAGGGAGCCGAGCTGCAGGGTCAGGGGATTCGACCTCAACCCGCTGGTGACCGCACTGGCGATGCTGCGTATGCACTTCCTCGGGGCGGATGCAGAGATCAGCGTTGCCGATGCACTGAACCAGCCAATCGGGCCCGAGACAAAGCGAAGGTTCGACCACGCGGTCTGCGCGCCACCGTTGTCGGTGAAGGTCCCGCGACAGGAGCGCATGCACCTCGCAGGGCGGTACAACCTCGTGAAGGCGGTGGTGAACTCGGAGGCCGCTCTCCTGCTCGAATGTGCAGAAGCCCTCCGTCCCGGGGGGCGCGCGGCGGTTCTGATGCCGATCGCCTTCCTCTTCCGTTCATCGGATGCCGAGATACGGTGCCGGCTGCTGCAGCAGCGCCAAGTGGAGGGCGTGGTCACCCTGCCGACGGGCGTGGTTCCGTCGACAGAGCTGGCTTTCGCGATCGTGGTGTTGCGCGCTGCGGGTGGACGGACGGGTCAAGTCCGGCTCGTGAACGGCGAAGGCCTCGATATCCGGACGCATAGGGGAGCCGAACGTCTCACTGCGGAGCACATCGACTGGTTATCAACGACTTACCGCGATGGCGGCGCTGACTCACCCGTTGCGATCTCGGTCCGATCGAGCGCCCTGCTGGAGCGCGACGGCAACCTGCGCCCCCAGGTCTGGCTGCTTGCGCCAGATTCGAGCGCCGGAGACCTCAGGGTGACCTATCAGGCCGCCCTCGCGGCGGAACGGGAGGCCGCGGCGATTGCGGAGAGGATAGACGGCCTGCCGATCGTGTCTGAGCTTGATCGCCGATTTCTACGGGACTGAACAGCGATAGCGATTGAGTAAGTGAGTCTCTATCGTATCATGATTGTATAAATATAGATTTATTTGTTCATAATTTCCGTTTTTGCTTGAGTATGAGAGGTAATAGGCTTGATTTTAATCCGTAAATGTGCCGAATAGCGTCCGGGATGGCATCGCCATCTTAGAATTGTCCCAGGATGGCCATATACACGCCCTCATGGACCTTCCTCCTGCGGGCCACGAGGGCGGTGTCGATCGATTGGCGAATGCGGGCAATCCGCCCTTATTGGCATCGACCCAAATTAAGATGGTTCACGGAGGCGTGGGGGCTGCGAGCCGGGACCTTGGATCGGCCAGCAAACAGCAAGCTCACCTGCCGCATCGGCCCATCGAGTTGGTGGTTCTCGGTTACTTCCTCTGCTGCCAGCCAAGGCCGGTCCGCGTTGCCAGATTTTCCATTCCAAGCGCCAGTACTCAACGGGTTTAGCCGTCTAAAGACGGAGTAAGATCGTAGGAGTGGCGACAGCTTCAGATTGTGCGAGGTGTCCATGTCGAGCAGGGGTTTCTTCGTCGGGCAGGTCATAGACGACCTCGACGCCATCGCGAGCCAAGTGCGTCAACGGTGCAAGCTCGGGCAGACCGACCTCAACCGTGTGCTCGAAGATTTTTTCAAGGAACTGCTCAATCTAGTCTACGGCATCAATCTTCGGAACCTGAACAAAGATCGCAGTAACGCCCCTGGGCTGGATCTCGGCGACAAGGCGCCGGGCGCGCGCGTCGCTTATCAGATCACGTCCCAGGCCGATGCTGCCAAGGTCAACGCCACGTTGCGCAAGATCACCGCCGCCGATGCCGCCACCTACGATCGTTTCCGGGTACTGGTGATCGGTGAGCGGCAGGGAAGCTACGCACTCGATCCCAAGCTCGCTGCGAGGCGGGCCTTCGCGAAGACGGACATCGTCGGGATCACCGAGCTTTGTCGCGACATCATGGACCTGCCGCTGGCCGACCTGCAAGCGGTCCACCGCAAGCTCGCCGACGAGCAACGGCGCATCGTAATCGAACTCGAGCCCGAACTGCCCGACGGCAGCTTCAAGACGAGCATGCTCCAATTCATCGAGGCCAAACCCAGCATCGGGCGCTCCGATGCCTCCTTGTTGTTTGCGCATCCCGATGTCGAGGGACTGTTCGCCGATAACACGGAAGCGCAGACCGCGCTCGACGGCTTCGTTGACACCCTCGCCAAGTTGCCGCGCATGACCCGCGAGTTCTTCGGGTGGCTGGTCGATGAGGGCGAGGAGCCCAAGGGCATCGGCTCGAGCGGCCTTGAGGTCAACGCGGATTACGTCGATGCCAAATGCAGAGCTGTGCCAAACTTCACCGGCGAGATCCGGCTGCTGACGGCGCATGGTTTCATCGACTTCGGTCAGGAGGAAAGGCATCTTTCGGGGCGGTTGCGCCTCCATTTCCCGGGCTCCAGGCACGGCAACTTCAACGAGGCATTCATCAACTTTCGGAATGCAACCGGGCTGACCGCAGCGACAGTCTTTTCGACCATGAACTTCAGCCCGTTCGGTCCGTCACCCACGCCCGACGCAACCGATCCTGGCGCGGGCGGCGCCAGCGGAACCTCATCGCGAGCGCGGGCGGTAAGGCTCAGGTCGGGGAATGCGGGCGCGGGCGGCACCGTCCGCCGCCAGCCGCGGCGCGGCCCTTGAAGCAACGTCCCTGAACAGCCGGTGGGCTTCGGCGTCCGCGGATGCTGTCAAGCTTCAGGTCGCCGCTCAGTCCTTGGGTCGGTGTGCGCACCCCTCGTTCCCGAGTTCACTCACCGGATCGTCGTAGGAAGGGGGCCGGAAGCAATGTTCAAGGACTACGATTTGCTCGCGCGTCTGGGCTGGTTTGCCCAGCGGGGGGCTGTCCCCGGGGCGATGCGGACATTGGGGATCGCTTTGCCGCCGAAGTGACTCCCCGCCTCAGGGATGCGCTGCCGACAGTAATCTCGTCTGCGAGATGCGGACGGAGTGTTTGTTCGAAGCCATGGCGGTCAGGTCTGCGGCGCTCCGAGATGGGCGTGCATCACCGGATCACTGGCCGGTACCTCACCTAGCCGCCCCGTGCAGCTTACGATCGAACGAAAACCGCTCTAGCTGGTCACCAGGCGGCCTACGGCGCGCGCGAACAAGCTTTTCGCGATCGACAGGCTGCCCGGCTTTCCCCACCCCAGGACATGATCTTTCGAGGTCCCGTGATATTGGCCTTCCTTGCTCCAGGGCACGCTGACAGATCGGTCGGGAGACAAGGTCGGAAAAAAGGCCCTATCGCCGAGGATGGTGGAGCTTTCGACCGTACCGATTAATGCCATTCCACGAATGGCGGTGACCCCAAAGGCGCTTTTGCAAGCTTCCAGCCCTTGGAGCATGGTGCGACCGGTGCGGGCGACATCGTCCACGATCAAGACGCGATATCCACGCGATGGGAGCTTGCCGGTCAGCAAGACTTCTCCTGCGGTCGGATCCATCGTCACGAAGCGCGCGCTTCCGTCGTATGTACGCTGGATCAGCTTGCCCGCGATTTCACCACCGCCTTTTATCATCACGACTATCTCCGGCTCATACTCGCGCATCCGGACGACCATTTTGGCAAAGCCATCGATTGCGGTCGTCTCGGCGAGGACGGGGGGAACGGTCGAGAGGAATTTCGTCTCGATGGACGCGGAGGGCGCACGTAGGCGGGATTGGAAGTGCCGTAAGACAGGAGCGAGCTGCATGGTATTGGCAAAGCCCAGCCGCTCGTTGAGAGCCATGGCTAATATATCCCGGATCATTCCCGTCGTCTGAACGTGCAGATACTTATCGATAACCTCATCTTTCAGAAACAAGTCGAACAGCTCCCCGACCTGGGAGGCATGCATCTCGTCGACTCGGCTCAGTTCCAGGACTCCCGAGAGCTGCTTGGCGATCAGGGAGCGAAGCTTGTCGATCACGAGCACCGACTCGCTGACCGGCACGACGGTTGCCTCGCGATCCGAAGCATGTGACGTCGCGGCTGGCCCCTCGGCAGACCATTGAGTCTCCGACCCGGCACCGATGATCAGCGGATGCTGCCAGGTGTCGGTCAAGGGCACAGGCACTTGCGCGACCAAGCGACCGCTCGCTCCTTTGGGGGGCGCGGCAACGGTCTTACGTCGAGGGGCAGGAGCGGCTGGCTGCGGCTGGGCTACCTGAGCCATCTGCTCGCGAGGCTGCGCTCGCGCCCTGTCGTGCTCTTCGAGCATGCGTGTCGCGGCTTCCAGCTTCGAGAAGCCGCTCATGAGCTTCGCGCGCGCCAGGGCACGCCGTTCCTTGCCCTCGTTCGTGACGGGAAGCGACTTGCTTCCGGACGCCGCGGCGGACCGCGCCAGTTTCGCCCGCATCGTCTCGAGCGCCGCATCGTCCAGGCGCTCAAGGTTCGCCAAGGCCGCCGCCTCGTCGACGCTGCGTGGCGGCACGAGCCCAAGGATTGCCTTGATGGCGTCCTGGCGTCCCGTGCTTTGCGTCATGGCAATTCACCTCTCACTCGATCGAACAACTCGTCGATGTAAACGACAAGGCCCTCAGCCAGCTCCCTGGCGCCTTCCAGCGCCGTGTCGACGATCCCCGCGTCGAGGGGCTCACGACCGTGGAAATTCTGAAGTACGTCTTGGGGAACCAGGGCGTGCCCAACGGGTGCCAAGGACCGCAGTTCCGCCAAACGCAATTCGTCCGCCACGCGGGCCAAGATACCCTCGTTCAGCAAAGTGAAGATTTGATTCACCGGATCGAATGCATCGGCCGCCTTGTCGGAAGTGGCCGTGGAGGGGGTGACCTCGTCATGTAGCAGATCATAGCCCATCAGCAAAAAGGCAGATAAGGCTCGTTTGAGGCTTTTCAACGGCGACTTGACCTCGGCGGCGTGCCGTGCATGCAGCCAGGTCGCGCTCTCCCCTTTCAGCCAGAGGAGGTAGCGAGCGAACTCCTCGGCGAGGAGAAGGTCCCGAGGCGGGGTCGCCACGCAGAGGACGGCTTCTTGGTATGCGAAGCTCGCCCGCGCCCGGCCTGTCTCGGAAGATGCCTCGTCGACGAGGATCACGACGCTCGTCACGGGTATTGCCCCGAAGAGCTCCGACGTCCCTACAAAGTCCAGCTTGACCTTAGGCGGCTCTCCCGTTCCGGCGGGCTGCAGAAGCTCGTCCAGCCTGCCCCGCAGTTCTTGCTCGTATGGCAAGGCGACATCGGTGGAGGCGCACTTGATCGTGACGAGATAGGGAGAGCCGTGGATACGCGCCTTCTCGTCGATCGCAGGTGCGAGCGTGGAGAGCGGGCTTGGGTAATACTCGCAGAAGTCGAGATCGGCCGCCCTGTCGAGCCGACCTAGGAAGGTCGCGCTCCCCGAAAGACAGATGGCGTGCCGATGCCCGAGCCGAACAGCTTCGGCCAGCGCGATGGCCTCGATGAGGACATCCTCACCTGGGAGGGCGAAGGCTAAGTTGAAGGGTACGTACACGTCACGTCCCGCGACGGTCCGGTGTAGGTATCCCGGATGCTCCATGGCGGCGGTGAGCGCTCGGTCGTGATCGCCTCTCTCGGCATAACTCACGCGCGCTTCGACGGCGTCGACGAACGCTTCCCGCCGATCGGCGATGAGCCCGTCGTCGCGTTCGAGCAACAACGCCGTCTCGACGAAGAACTCGGGCCCAAGCGCGCGATGGTTCATGGGGCGATTGTCGGGAGCGGCATAAAGGGGGGGGGCTTCAGCCGGGGCCGAGGCGCTGCACGCTCTAGGTTGTCCTCCGTGGACACACAAGGGGCGTCATGATTCCGGCATTGCGCACCGTACATGCCGGGAGCCTACGCGACTAACCAGGTCCGGCGGCAGCCGCATGGGCTCAGTCCAGATTGCGCTTCGATCGTGGTACCCTCCGGCAACCTTGCCGATCGATCGTCAGCTTGGCGTCGCGCCCCCGGAGGAAGGCTCGTGCCCCGCCGCTTGGCGTCGTTGCCGATTCGCCGCACTCGGCCCGTTCGGACGTGGCTGCTGCTTGGTCTCATTGGGACGCGCCTAGTCAAAGCTCGCGAAGGCGTCAACGCGCCGGCACGGCGAAGTGCGGCCGAGTGGCGCCCCCAATATCCCCAGACGGTCGCGCAAGCGATCCATCTAGCTCCTACGCGACCGCTGGCTGAGGCCGGCTCGAGAAGACTGGCAGTTAGGCAGGCGCCGCGAGGCGCGACCCAGCGTCCTTGCAAATTTGCTCAGACGAAGAGGGCCGGTGGGCGGCAATTGCTAGCAGGGGAGCGGCGCGTCGCCTCGACGCAAGCGACGATTCGTGGACTGTTCGCCAGAACACGTGCTGAAAAGCCGATTACGAAGGGATTAGCCGCCCGTCCCGAGGGGATTTATCGGGATTTATCCGGGATGACTGATTGCCTAAGCCATTCCTGCCACTCACATATTTTCCGCAGAAAATAAGTGGTGGAGCTGAGGGGATTCGAACCCCTGACCTCCGCAGTGCGATTGCGGCGCTCTCCCATCTGAGCTACAGCCCCGTCGAGGCGCCGGCCTTGTAGGCGCGGGCGGCTCAGCCTGTCAATTCCCTGTTTCAACGTCGCCCGCCGCGCGCCGCTCCGGCGCTGGGGTGCGGGCGCCCCGAGGATAGCGCGCGGACCTGCATGAACGCCCTGATCTGGCTCTTCGACACGGTCGTCCAGCTTTTCATCTATGTCCTCATCGCAAGCGCGGTTCTCAGCTGGCTGGTGGCGTTCAACGTGGTGAACGTGCGCAACCCGATCGTCGCGCAGATCGGCGAGGTGCTCTACCGGCTGACCGAGCCGGTGCTGCGGCCGATCCGCAACCTGCTGCCCAATCTCGGCGGCGTCGACATCTCGCCGATCATCCTGATCCTGCTGCTGCTGTTCATCAGCCGCCTGCTGCACGAGTACGCCGTGCCCGCAACCTACGTTTACGCGCAGTAGGACCGAACGCCCGTGAAGACGAATCCCGGCCGCTTCTTCGAGGATTTCCGCCTCGGCGAGACCATCCGCCACGCCACCCCGCGCACCGTGACGGTGGGCGACGTGGCGCTCTACACCGGCCTCTACGGGCCGCGCTTCGCCGTGCAGTCGTCGGACGCCTTCGCCCGGGCCATCGGCTACCCGAAGAGCCCGCTCGACGACCTGCTCACCTTCCACATGGTGTTCGGCAAGACCGTCCCGGACGTCTCGCTGAACGCGCTGGCCAATCTCGGCTACGCGGAGGGCGGGTTCCGGCGGCCGGTCTATCCGGGCGAGACGCTGTCCACCGTGTCGGAGGTGATCGGCCTCAAGGAGAGCTCGAACCGCCAGACCGGCGTGGTCTATGTCCGCTCGGTGGGCTCCGACGAGCGCGGCGAGACCGTGCTGAGCTATTGCCGCTGGGTCCTCGTGCGCAAGCGCGACCCCGAGGCGGCCATCGCCGAGGAGCACGTGCCGAGCCTCGCCAAGGTGGTCGACCCGCAGGATCTCGCGGGCGCCCTGCCGAAGCTCTCGGCCGCCGCCTACGACACCGACCTCGCCGGCAGCCCGCACCGCTTCGCGGATTACGCGGTCGGTGAGAAGATCGACCACGTCGACGGCATGACCGTCGAGGAGGCCGAGCACCAGATCGCCACGCGCCTGTTCCAGAACACCGCCAAGGTGCATTTCGACGGGCTGGCCGCCAAGGACACCCGGTTCGGCCGGCGCCTGATCTACGGCGGCCACGTCATCTCGCTCGCCCGGGCGCTGAGCTTCAACGGGCTCGGCAACGCCTTCGCCCTCGCGGGCATCAATGCCGGCCGCCACGTGGCACCGCTGTTTGCCGGCGACACGGTCTATGCCTGGAGCGAGGTGCTGGCCACAGCCGATGTCGGCCGCGACGATGTCGGGCTTCTGCGCCTGCGGACGGTCGCCACCAAGAATCAGCCCTGCGGCGCCTTCCCGGACCGCGCGGGCGACGGCTACGACCCGGCGGTGATCCTCGACCTCGACTACTGGGCCTTCGTCCCGAAGTAGGGTGCCGATCAGGGGGCCGCCTCCCGGCACCGCCGCGCGGCGGTGCCGGGAGAGACCGCCTCAGCGGATCCCGCCGCCGACCACGCCCGCCTCGACCGCCAGCGAGAGGCGGTCCGTGACCGCCCACTCGATGCCGACGCCCGCGACCGGCCGCACCGCGATGTCCTGGCGCGTGAACGGCAGCGACCCCGGGGTCGGCCCGACGCGCAGCGTCTGGTGCAGGGCCAGCGCGCCGGTCTTGGCGTAGACCAGCACGTCCGGCGCGACGAGGGTGCCGACCTTCACCTCCAGGGACCCGGCGAAGTCGTTGGAATAGGCGAGCCGCCCGAAGCCCGGCGTGAGATTGCCGTCGAGCCCGGCCAGATAATCGAACCCGCCGCTGATGCCGTAGAGGATCGGGCCCTCCTGCCACATCCGGCCGCCCTCGAACCCGATCGTCGGGCCCGAATAACTGCCGAAATGCCGGGACGTGCTGACCGCGTAGCCGGTCGAGAGGCGCGCGTAGGAGCCGGTCCAGCGGCCATACGCGTCCTCGGGCATCTGCGGCCAGGCGAAGGAGGGCAGCGGCGCGAAGCCGACGGACGGCCAGAACAGCGCCTGGGCGGCGGCGGGACCCGCCGGGAGACACGCGGCCCCGAGCCCGAGACCGGCCCCGAGCGCGAGACCGGCCGCGAGGCGGCTGAACGGACGGGAATCGGCGCGTCTGATCATCCCGCCATCCTAGCCGAAGCTCCCCGCCCGCGACAGGCGGAACCCGCGCACCCGCGGGATCGTGCGCGGCGCGCCGGGGCCGGCGTGCTCAGCAGGCGGCGACGTTGACCGCGAGGCCGCCCAGGGAGGTTTCCTTGTACTTGGCCTGCATGTCGTGCCCGGTCTGGCGCATGGTCTCGATGACCTGGTCGAGGCTCACGAAATGCACCCCGTCACCGTGCAGCGCCAGGGAGGCGGCGGCCACCGCCTTGTTGGCGCCGAAGGCGTTGCGCTCGATGCAGGGGATCTGCACGAGGCCGCCGATCGGGTCGCAGGTCATGCCGAGATGGTGCTCCATGGCAATCTCGGCGGCGTTGGCCACCTGGGGCGGCTCGCCCCCGAGGATCGCGGCGAGGCCCGCCGCCGCCATGGCCGAGGCCGAGCCGACCTCGCCCTGGCACCCGACCTCGGCGCCCGAGATCGAGGCCCGGCGCTTGATCAGCCCGCCGATGGCCGCGGCGGCGAGGAGGTAGTCGCGGCCGCGCGACTCGCTCCAGCCGGGGCAGAAATCCACGATGTAGCGCAGCACCGCGGGGACGATCCCGGCCGCACCGTTGGTCGGCGCCGTGACGATGCGGCCGCCGGAGGCGTTCTCCTCGTTCACCGCCAGGGCGAACAGGCTGATCCAGTCCATGATCTCGTGGGCCGGACGGCTGTTGGACAGCCGGTTCGCTTCGAGCGTCGCGTGGAGCCGCTTGGCGCGCCGCCGCACCTTGAGGCCGCCCGGCAGCTCGCCGTCCATGCGCAGACCCCGGGCGATGCAGGCGAGCATGGCGTCGCGGATGGCATCGAGCCCGGCCTCGATCTCCGCGTCGGAGCGCAGGGCGCGCTCGTTGGCCATCTGGACCTGCGGGATCGTCAGGCCGGTCTCGGCGCAGGTCCGCAGGAGGTCGGCGCCGCTCTCGAACGGATACGGCAGCGCCACCGCGTCCAGGCCGGCGGTGCCGGGCTCGTCCTCTTCTTCCACGAAGCCGCCGCCTACGGAGTAGCAGACCACCTCGTCCAGAAGCCCGCCGGCAGGATCGTAGGCGCGAAAGCGCATGCCGTTGGTGTGGCGCGGCAGCACCTCGGTGAAGTTGAAGAGAAGGTCCCGCGTGCCATCGAAGGCAATGCCGGGCAGGCCGAGGGCGCCGGTCTCGGCGAGGGCCTGCGTGTAACCGGCCACGGCGTCGGGATCGACGGTGGCGGGCTCGTGCCCCAGGAGGCCGAGGAAGATCGCCACGTCGGTGCCGTGGCCGCGCCCGGTCCAGGCGAGGGAGCCGAAGATCTCCGCGCTCACCCGCGCGACGCCGGACCGGCCGGCGACGCGGTCGCGGAAGCGGCGCGCGGCGACCATCGGGCCGATCGTGTGCGAACTCGACGGGCCGATCCCGATCTTGAACAGATCGAAGGCGCTGATCATGGCGTGGCGTCTCTCCCTATCGGCCCGGTCCCCGGACGCGGCCCTGCAGGAAGCCGGCCATGCGGTCCCCGCAGGAACGCCCGCCGGCTCCGCGCCGCGGCCGCCGGCCGGGAGCCGACGGCGGGAGGCGTGATCGCGGCGCGGACGGGCGCTCAGATCTTCCCGTCGAGGCCCATCTGGTAGTACTTGTGGACGATCTTGTCCTGGTTCTCGAGGAGCCAGTCGATCGAGGGCTCGTTGGTCATGGCCTTGCGGATGGCCTCGGTCATGCCGCGGCGCTGGATGTCGAACAGCGCCTTGTGGTCGACATGCTGGGCCTCGATGACGCCGGGGCTGAGCCAGACCGAGCAGATGATGCCGAGATCGTTGGCCTTGTGCTTGGGGATGTAGCCCGCCCGCACGGCGTCGAGGACGCCGTTGGCGATGGCGAACTGCACGGTGCCCATCAGGATCGAGGTGTACTTGCTCTCGGTGACGCTGACCTTGGACACGCAGAGCGTGACCGGGCGCACCATGATGTCGGTGTTCAGCAGGGCGAAGACGCGGCTGTGGCCGACGACCTGATCGCCGGTCAGCGTGGCGAGGGCGGTGCCGACCGGCCCGTCGAGTTCGCCGATGATGACCTCGGGCTCCGAGGCGGTGTTGGGCGGCCCGCCCGCCACCAGGGCCTCGCCGGCCCGCAGGATGATGCGTTCGTTCATGCTGTCCCTCGTGGAGATCGGGCGATCCGGCTCTGCCCGACGGCGCGGCTCCTATCACCGGCCCGCCGCGCCTGTCGACGCGGACCCGGCCGCAGCCGCAGCCGCAGCCGCGCCGATCCGGCCGCGCACGGCCTTGCGCGTCGCGGTCGGTCCGCGCGCCGCTTGGGGGCCGCTCCGAGGCGCAGGGGAGAGGGCGACGCAGGGGAGAAGGCGACGCAGGGGGGAGGGCGGCGGCCGGGCGCCGCCACCCGCCGCGATCAGTCGCGCACGACGACCTTGGTGCCGACCCGGACCCGGTCGTAGAGGTCGACCACGTCCTTGTTGGTCATGCGGATGCAGCCCGACGAGACCGCCGCCCCCATCGTCTCCGGCTCGTTCGAGCCGTGGATGCGGTAGAGCGAGGAGCCGAGATAGAGGGCGCGGGCGCCCAGCGGGTTGTCCTGGCCGCCGGCCATGTAGCGCGGCAGGTCCGGGCGGCGGGCCAGCATCTGCTGCGGCGGGCGCCAATCCGGCCATTCCTTCTTCATGGTGACGGTCTTGGTGCCCGACCACGAGAAGCCCTGCCGGCCGACGCCGACGCCGTAGCGGACCGCCGCGCCGCCGCCCAGCACGTAGTAGAGCCGGCGCTGGCGCGTCGAGACCACGATCGTCCCGGGCTTCTCCTTGCCGGTCCACGCCACGGTCTCGCGGGGGATCGCCTGGCTGCGGAAGACGTTTGAGGAAGTCGCGATGGGGCCCCTGTCCAGCGGGTTGGCCAGCGCGGGGGCGCTTCCAAGCAGCAACCCCGCGAGCCCGAGCAGCGCGATCCGTCTCGGCATGGTCTCCATCCTCCGTCCGTCGTGGCGCAGACCTTCGCGGTGCCCTGCGCGCATCGGGCGAGCCGGCCCGGACTTCACGGCAAGGTTGAGGCCGGGCCGTCGGGATGTGCACTTCCGGGCGTAGCTGTGTGCTGCATGCAACACTCCGCGGACGCCGCGACGCCGTGGGTGATTGCGCCCGGCGACAGCCGTGCTTATCTCAGATTCGTGATCCGATCCGCCGCCCTTCTGGCCCGCCGTGTCGCGGCCTTGCCGGACCGCCTCGCCCGGGGCCTCGCCGTGCTGGCGCTGCTCGTCCTCGCGGCGGCCGCGATGGCCGCCGTGCCGGCCCGGGCCCAATCCGCGCGGCCGGAGGGCCCGGCCTGCGCGATCACGAGCCCGCGCCTCTCGGTTCTGTCGGGCACGCCGGACGCGCAACCCGAGGCCAAGCGGTCCGTCTTCGGCCGCACCGATCTCTGCGCCGCCGACAGCGAGATCCTCACCGAACTGGGGCTGCCGCGCCCGCCGGTCGAGGCGCCGCGGCCCCGTCACACTCTTTCCGCATCGTTCGAATACAGGTCCGACATCCTGCCGGCTTCCGCGCCGGACGGTTCGCCGTACCGGCCTCCCCGCTTGGCCTGACGCGCGCCCCGGCCCTGGCGGCCGGCGAGGATGCGCGCCTGTCCTGATCTCCGTCCGACCGGCCGCGTGACCGGTCCCGAGATCTGCCACGACGATGCGCGGGTCCATGCTCCGCGCCAGCCTCAGCAGACGCATGTTTTCAGGAGCGTCGGAAATCGTGACCCGCACTCTGTCCGTCAGAACCTCATCCTCTCGCCGCCGTCCGGGCCGGGCCAGGACCGTCCTGCCCGCGGCCCTGCTTCTGCTCGGCCTCGCGGCCTGCAACCCGAAGCAGGTGGCCGCGCCGGCGCCGCCGGTGCCCGAGGTCGGCTTCGTCAAGGTCGAGCCCCAGGCGATCCCCTATCTCCGCGACCTGCCGGGCCGTGTCGCGCCCATGCGCATTGCCGAGGTCCGCTCCCGGGTCTCCGGGCTCGTGGTGAAGCGGCTCTTCGAGCAGGGCAGCCAGGTCAAGGAAGGCGACATCCTCTACAAGATCGACCCGGCGCCCTATCAGGTCGAGCTCGCCAGCGCCGAGGCGGCGCTCGCCCGTCAGGAGGCCGCCCTCGTGCTGGCCCGGCAGCAGGCCGACCGGCTCGAGCAGCTGCTGACGCGGGCCACCGCCAGCCAGGCCCAGTACGATGCCGCCTTCGCGGCCAAGAAGCAGGCCGAGGCGGAGGTCGCCGGCGCCAAGGCGGCCCGCGACCGGGCGCAGCTCAACCTCGGCTGGACCGACGTGCGCGCGCCGATCACCGGCCGGATCGGCCGGGCGCTGCTCACCGAGGGCACCCTGATCGAGCCGGGCTCCACGGGGGCGCTCGCCACGATCCAGCAGCTCGACCCGATCTACGTCGACATCACCCAGTCGGTGGGCGAATTGAACCGCCTGCGCCGGGATCTCGCCAGCGGGGAGCTGGCGCGGCTGGAGGAAAACACCGCCAACGTCCACCTGATCATGGATGACGGCTCCCTCTACCCGCTGGCCGGCCGGCTCCTGTTCTCGGACGTCACCGCCGATCCGAGCACCGGCCAAGTGACCCTGCGGGTGCAGTTCCCCAACCCGCACGACGAGCTGTTCCCCGGCATGTACGTGCGGGCGCGGATCAAGCAGGGCATCGATTCCGACGCCATCGCGGTGCCGCAGCAGGCGATCCAGCGCACCGACGACGGCCGCGCCGAGGTCTGGGTGGTGCGCGCCGACGAGACGGTCATGCGCCAGCCCGTCGAGGTCGGGCCG
>NZ_BACT01000599.1:0-6552 GCF_000333255.1 Methylobacterium sp. B1
GCGAAGAATGAAACCTGCACGACGGATAAGATTCTGCAGGCGATGTACTGGGCCCTGTCGAAAGGCGCGCATGTCATCAACATGTCGCTCGGTGTCGATTTTGTCGGGTACCGTCAGTATTTGGTTGAAACGAAGGGCTTCCCGGACCCGAAAGCGACCAGCATCGCTCTCGCCGGGTATCGTTTGAACGTTCGATTGTTCGACCGTCTCTCGATGCTGCTCTCCGTCGATGATCGCGGTTTCGCCGGCAGTTTCGTGGTTGCGGCAGCCGGCAACGAGAGTCTTCGTCCCGACTACGTGATCACGACCGCCCCTCCGGCGGCGGGCGAAAGATTCTTCTCCGTCGCCGCCGTAGACCCGTCACTCTCCGTGGCCCCGTTCTCAAACGACGATGTCGACATCGCGGCGCCGGGCGTCGGGATCCTGTCCGCGGCAAGCGGCGGCGGGCTGCGCTACGACAGCGGAACCAGCATGGCCGCTCCCCACGTGGCGGGAGTGGCGGCGCTCTTCGCCGACAAGATGATCAGCGAGAACGCCTTCAGCGCAAACGCCCTCGAGGCCCAGATCCGGAAGACCGCGAAACCCCTTATCGGAACGAAGCGCGATATTGGGACCGGTCTCGTGCAATGGGTCCAGCCATCGTGAGGTCGGCGCTCGGCGCGGTCGACGGCATCGCCCGGATCCAGACGGGCGATGGCCACCACAGTGGCATGGGCATCCTCGTGACGCCGCGTCTGGTCGTCACCTGCAGCCATGTCGTGAATGGGGCCATCGACGGTCGGGCCCTCACCGACGCGTCGCAGCCCGACCCGGAAGCGCGCATCGTCGTGTCATTTCCTTTCGCCGCGGATCAGCGGCGGATGGCAACCGTTCACGCCTGGGGCGCACCGGGTCTCGGCAATCCCGACAGCGCCCTGCTGGAACTTATCGAGGACGCGCCTGCCGAGGCCGGGATCGCGGTGCTCGCTGAATTGACCGACCCTACCCGGCTCGACGGGGTGCTCACTGTCTTCGGCATGACCGAACGGCAGATGCTCGGCGGCCACGTCGAGGCGGCGCTGACGGGGCCGGTCGCCGGAGGCTGGTGGCAGATCATCGGCATGCGCGACATCGGCGTCTATGCCGTTAAGGGCTTCAGTGGCGCGGCGGTCTGGAGCAGATCCGAACGCGCCGTTGTCGCGATGCTGGTCGCCGTCGCCTCCCTACCGGATGGACAGACCGCTTTCGATGGCGCCGCGCTCACGGTCGAACGGCGCACGGCATATGCCCAACCCGTCGCCGCCATCCGGGCGGCGATCCCAGCGGTACCGGCCGAGCAGCGCCTGGTGTCGGCGGCGAGCCAGCGCCTTTACGCGATCTCCGCCATCATCCTTTTCGCATTCATGCTTGCCCACCTGCTCGCGTTGCATTCCGGCCGGATGCTCGCCCTTCTTCCGTATGCCGGTGGGAGCCGCATCATCACAGCGGTCGTCGCGGTTACGGGGGGAGCATGTCTGGCTTGGCTTCCGCTGCGCCTCATGCGCGATCACGCCCGCTCGTTCAGGTTCCGTCCGTGGGAGCAACGCCTGCCCGCACTCTTCGTGCGCCTGCCGTCCGAGTCGCTGTTCAACACCCGCATCGGCGCGGCCGCGACGCTCCTGTTCCTGCTGGGCCTGCCGCTGTGGGCATTGGGCGACGCGCTCCGAGAATTCCATACGGGCGGCTATACTGTCCTCGTCGCTGCCGAACGCTTCGCCCAGCTTGGCGCCTGCTCAGGACATTGCCCGCGTCCTGGCGCGGACCTCTTTCACGTCGTCAGCGTGCCGAGCGTCGGTCGAATCGGTGACCAGTATTTCAACGACGCGTATCGAATCGCAGCCAACGGTGACGGTTCCGACCGGGCCGTGACCTTCTATCCGATCCTTCAGCCGATCCTCGTCCTCGCCCTCTCAGCTTTCGCAACGTTCCTGGGTTGCTCCACGCTGTTTGAACTCTTCCTGCGCCGACGCTGATCGGCCCGCACCGCCAAGGAGTCGTCCCATGCCCGAAGTCGATGAACCGCCCGTCGACCCGATGGACGTGCCGCCGGATGACCTGCTGCGTGCCCTTCCCCTATCCGAGATCGCACCCGACGACGAGGCCTTGCCGACCCCGCCTTCCGCGGATGCCGAAGGCGGACCCGGGGCCGGCGCGCGGTCCGTCGCCGCGACGTTCACGATCAAGCCAGGCAACGAGCCCCAGGCACCGGGGACGAAGTTTTCCGCCACCGATTCCCGCTCGGGTCAGGCATTCTACGTCGGTCGCATCGCGGTGTATGGATCCCGGCGCGGGCTGTCGCGGCGCTCGGACGCGATCATCTACGACCGGCAGAAGGCAGCCGAACGATTCGGTGAGTGGGCCCATTTCATTTGGCCGTCGGCACTGGCCGAGAGCGGCGGGCAGGAAATCGTCATAAATGCCTGGGACCGCGCCCAATTCACCTGGGGCTTCTATCAACTCGCCGCCCACACCCCCGACGACAACCTCATCCTCCTGATGCGGGAACTCGTGAAGCTCAACTCCGCGCCCACGTTCTTCCCCGACCTCGGATTGGACGATGACGGTCGGCTGACGCAGCGGACGGCGACCGGCGCCATCTCGCTGGAGACGACCGAGACCGTCCCGGTCGGTAGGGGTACGGAGAAGCAGCTCGTCGCCTTCATGCGGTACCTCAATCCCTCTTCGACCCGTTTCGATGAGCAGGAGGCAGTGACCGCGGCGAAATTCATCGCCTGGGCATCCGAGGACCCGGAGATGCTGGCGACGACGACCCAGGTATCGATCGCCATCATGAAGAGGAAGGTCAAGCGATGGGCGACCACGCTCGGCCTGATGGGCCGGCGGCCTGAACTCGCGATCTGGGTGTCTGACATCGTCCATCAGGGCCGCGGCACGAAGGCGCTGATGCAGGCCGCGCTGGGCCAGGACACTTTCCAGGAACAGCTCGACGCCCTCGGCGCGATCGACACCACTGGAGAATTTGGGAGTCGGCGCGACACCGTCCGCGAGGCGGTCGGCAAGCTCATCGCGGAACGGCGCTTCGAGAAGGTCAAGTTCGGCGCGCCGCCCCTGGGACTATGAGTGCGGCGCGGTCCATCGGCGCGCCGCCCCTCGGTTCGGTCGATGGGAAGACAGGCGGGGGAAGCAGCCCCTCGCTCCGACCGACCGACAACACCTGAGTGGATCTCGATGCTCGCCCGTGGCGGATCGCTCGCCCTGACCCTGCTGCTTTGCGCACTCGCGTTCGACGCGCCGGCCGCGCGGGCGGCGGGCAGGACCCTGGTCAATTTTGTGTCAGGCAAGGAGATGAGTTTCCCGCTGGAGCCCGACGCGCTCGCGGTCAAAGCCGTGCGGTTTCCGTTCCTCGCCGCCAACGGCACAGATCCAGGGGCCCTCGAAGCCCAGGTGATCGTGACAAGCCGCGACGGCAACACGTCCAACCTGCCCGTCTTCACGGCCAGCATCCTTGCGCCCTCGGGGCTTGAGCGGCTCCACTCCCTGCAAATCACGGCAGCTGACGGCAACAAGGTGCTGCCGGCTGGTCGCTACGACATCACCGTGCTCCTCTGGCTCAACAGCGTGCCACAGGCAGACCCGGCGGGCGGGAACGCGCCGTGCGCCGATTGCCAGAGTGAGACGTTCAAGCTGACGCGCGACGCCGCGGAGATCGCCTTGGACGATCCGAGGCTTGTCGTATCGTTCCCGTCCCCCGTCGGACCTGCTTCCGCGACGTTACGCGAGACCGGTGGCAGGAGCGGCGGCCAGCTGAGTCTCCAGTCCGTCACGGCGCAACTCGCCGGCACAGGGCCGACCATCCCGATCAACGCCGCGCTCGCAGGCGCGACGCTGGCGCAGAGCGGTATCCAGACACTGCGGCTACCAGGTGCGGCCGACCTTCCCATAGGCACGTGGACGGCGACGGTCCGGATACGCTCCGATCAAGCCGCGACCCCTGAGTTGACCAAGACCATCACCATCGTGAGCAAGGTAGCCGGATGGGTGCTCATCACCGCCATCGCACTTGGAATCCTCGTCGGCTACCTAGTGCGCGGCGAGCTCGCGCTCCGGATCCGGCGCGCCGAGGCGAACGCGGAGGCCGCGGACCTCGCGGCACAGGTGCGGCTACTTGCCGGGTCGATCCGCGACGAAAAGCTTCGCGCGACCTGTCGCACGGAACTCGAAAACCTGGAGGCGGCGATCGGGCACGAGACTGATCCGGACCGAGTCAAGAAGCTGACGGAGTCCGCCGCCGCCGCGATCGCGGCAGGCGAGGCAGGCTACAAGGCGCGCGAACAGGAAGAACGCCAGAAGCTGACGGCCCGCCTCGGGGCCATCCGCGACCTGACCACGCGGGTCCCCGGGGTCGGCGGGAGCCTCGCGACCATCTCGGACGCGCTGACGCGACGTCTCGCGCTCGTCGATCAGACGCTCGTCAGCAACTCGGAGGGGGAGGAAAAGGCTTATGCAAGCGCCATCGCAAAAGGTGGGAAGGACATCATCACCTGGGTGTCCGAAACCAAGCGGAGCCTGTCCGATCTCCAGAATGCGTGGCCCCGGCCTCCGGCAGTGGGTGAGACGCTCAAATCCGTTGCAGACCTAGCCAACGAGTTGAGCCTCAAGGACCCTTCGGACCCGGGGGAGTGGCTCGAAGTCGTCGTTCAGGCATCGCGCCTCGCAGACCGCATGACGGCGACACTGAAGAACCACTGGCTTCCAGCCATCCAGAACGAAATCCGGAGCATCGCTGAAAGCCCGATCGACCCAGTCACTGGAAAGGCTCTCCGGGCGGCCGAAGACAAACTCGTCGATATGGTTAGCGCCACGCGCGAAAGTGCGGCTGTCGGTCCCGAGCTACGCCAAGCCACCATCGAGGCCCGTAAGGCGGCCGAAGTCGCCGAGGCAACAGAGCAGGCCGGCGCCCATCCGGCCGCAGCGGCCACCGATGCGATCACCCAGTCGTCAGTTCCGCCGGGGCTGCCGCTGCCCCTGGCCTGGGAGATCGCCGGGCCGGACACCGTCACGGTCGGCGAGACAGGCCGCTGGCAGCTTGTCCAGACCCGAGCCGCGACGGGGGATCCATGCGTCACTTGGCGCGTCGACGGTCGGATCGTCGCGCACGGAGCGCTCACCTTGCTCCGGACCTTCGCAAAGTCCGGGATCGCCACGATCTCCGCGGAGATCGTGAACAGCGGCGAAGCGCCCGTGACGCTGTCCGTCGACGTGACCCTACGACCTAGCGTCGCCGGCATGTCGGCCGCGGTCTGGCGCGCGCGCGGCGAGGGTCTTCAACATCTACAGACCGCCATCCTCGGGGTCCTCATCACGTTCTCCGGTTACTTCGTGCTCGAGAGCGACTTCGCGAGCTGGAAGGACGCCTTCGCCGGGTTCATGTGGGGCTTCAGCGCCGATGTCACCCTGCAGACGCTGATGGCCATCAAAGTCGGGGCACGGCCCGCCCCTGCGTCCTCCCGTGGACAGTGAGGCTATGATGCGAATGTCCCGACAGAATCCTCGTGCGGTCTCCGGAGCGGTCTCAGGCACCAGGAACGCCGCCCCGGCCACGCTCCGTCTGGCGATCGCCCTGATGGTGGTCGCCACATCGGTGTCGGCGAAAGATGCGTCTACGGCGGAGTTGCCGCCCGTGGCGCCTAAAGGATCCGTCTGGAGCAGCGGCGCCGGGTTCGACTTCGAGACCGAGCGAAACAAGACGCGGCGATCCGTGAGCGGGATCGCCTGTCCGAGGGACGCCGACGCGTCCGGCCAACGCACATGCCTTTTCGCCTTCGACGAAGGCGTCGAGGCACGGTTCGCCGTCGTAGTGTCCGTCGTCAGATGATTTGAGACGACTTGAGGCGCTCAGGAACGGAGGCTCTGGTCCTTCTGGGTTGAGAGGTTAGGCAGCCTGCGCGTGGTGGCGCAAGCGGCGATCGATGAGGGTCTGGCGCTTGATCCGCGCCCGCTCCTGCAGGATGGCCTCGCCGCGGCCGAAGTAGACGTCGGCGGGAGTGAGGTTGTCCAGGCTCTCGTGAGCCCGAGCGTGGTTGTAATGCTCGACGAAGGCGGCAACCCGCGCCTCCAGTTCGCCGGGCAGGTAGGCGTGTTCGAGCAGGATGCGGTTCTTGAGCGTCTGGTGCCAGCGCTCGATCTTGCCCTGCGTTTGAGGATGGCGGGGCGCGCCGCGGATATGGGTCATGCCCCGGCTGCCGAGCCAGTCGGCCAGATCACCCGCGACGTAGCTCGGCCCGTTGTCGGAGAGCAGCCGCGGCCGATGCGCCACCTGCACATGATCGAGCCCGGCCGCCGCCAGCGCGAGGTCGAGCGTGGCGGTGACGTCGCCGACCTGCATCGTCGCGCACAGCTTCCACGCCACGATGTAGCGCGAGAAGTCATCAAGCACCGTCGAGAGGTAGTACCAGCCCCAGCCAACCACCTTCAGGTAGGTGAAGTCCGTCTGCCAAAGCTGGTTTGGCGCGGTGGTCTTGTCGCGGAACTCGTTGGCGGCTTTGATCACGATGTAGGCCGGGCTGGTGGATC
>NZ_BACT01000598.1:0-4009 GCF_000333255.1 Methylobacterium sp. B1
ATTCCTGCCGGTTTCCCGAAGTTTTCCCCGGACGCGAGATCGTAGGGGGCTGGAACCGGGCCTCTCGCCCGCGCTGCGGGGTTGGCCTTCCGTCTGGGCGTTCTGGTCCGGGGCTGCGGTCTGACGCCGTTCCCGGGTGGCATCGCGGGACCCGTTCCCCGCCGCCGCGGCGCGGCGAGTGTCGACCCCGGCCTCGTGCTTCGAATGAACTGGCCCGGAAAACCTGACAAACGGCTTTGACCGGGGTGGCCAAATTGGCATCGACAAAGCTAGGTGCTCCGTCGGGCAGAAGCCATGTATCGCCGCGTACCGGCGCCGAAGCCGTGGGGTTTGGGGATTTGGGTGGCAGCGCCCGCAGTGCCGTGGGGGGCGGCGCGAGATCTATTGCTCTTCGATGGGGGATCGATGCTGTGTTCGAGCGCTGAAAGGATTGGCGTGGCGAGGACGGCCGACATGCATCGGTATCAAAAAGCCGGTTCGGACGCGAGCTCTAAGGCGCGGCACCTGGGTTCTTGGCCGTACAGCATCGTCCCAACGGCGCCCGCGGTCACTACCATGCCGGCCTCCGATTCCAGCTCGCATGGAATTTGTGCGGCATGGTCCACCACAAGGTGACACCTCTGTTTCCTTGTCCATACCTTTCTATTTCTTTCTCGCCCCTGTGTGCGTACGATCGAACAACACCTTTGCACGCGCCGCTCACTGCATCGTGCCAGAACGCAGCCAAGGGAGATCTCATGTCTGACGCCGGCACAGTAGCAGCTATACTTGCGGGCGCCGGCACCATCATGAGCGGTGCTATCGGCATATACATCAATACTCGATTGCAAGGTTTGGCGACACGGTCTGATGCCGAGAGGCTGCGAGAAGACATCAAGAAGAATACGGTGGCGATTAAATCAATTGAAAATGAATTCTCACGTTCCGATTATATGATGAAAGCCGAACTGTCGTATCGTGAACGTCAGCTATCGACGCTCTATGGTCCTATCTATGGCTATTTGAAAAGTCAGCATAAAATTTACGATCTATGGGTCGAAAACAAACTCGTACATCAAAATCTTGCCGTAAAAAAATTGTTCAAAGAGCAGAACGAAAAAATGAGGCAAATATTGATCAACAATACGCACTTGCTCGAAGACGCCAGGATGCAGGAATACGTGGCAAATTTCTTTACTTCGACGCTTATATTCGATTGGTATGCCGCAGATAAGGATGATGGAGAGGTTCCGGCGCACTTGGAGAATCTTGAAGTTGTGAAGTTTCCAAAGGATTTTCAAAGACATATCTTTGAAACTACAGAGCGACTGAAGTCACGGATCCAAACGCTAAATGCGCAGTTCGCGATGCCCTTGCGTCAGGAGGTCGTCGAGGATCAGGGGGCGATCGCGGGTGACGCTGGCTAGCCGCGAGCTTTGGACGCCGCCATTACAGGAAGAACGGTTCCGCCACCGGATGTACGGGGCTGTGCCAATCGGGAGTGGGTGGCCGCGACAGTGCTGGGTCAATCCTTCGGACTCCGCCGACGGAGGGCGGGAGCGCGTCGTTGACGCCGCCGGCCGGGATCGTCAAGGCGCGCCTCGATGCGATCGCCCCGATGGCGGTCCGCGGAAGCGACGGACACGCCGCCCAGGGCTCGACAACCCGCCCAGGAGGGCGTCCGCTCGTTTCGGGGCCGGCGTATGGCCAGGACACCGATAGCCCGCCCCGCACGCTCGCCAAGCGGGTCTCGCGTCTGTGCGGCCGCCACGTTCGTCACCCGCGCCACTCGGCTCAGACCGGGGCTTGCCTCGCTCCAGCGCGCGCTGATCTAGCGTCCGCCTAACCCTCTCGCTTCTCGCATGTCTCAATGGCCGGCCGAGCAGCCGAATCAGTGAGCCGGCTTGCAAGTTCTTCGCGAAGCAAGGCGTGTTTCGGCACGATGGCCAGAACGATGGCGTACGACATCGGCACGGGACGCCTTGACGAAGCATGGCAAACTGGCATCCTTAGGAAATTCATCGGTGTCACGGCTATGCCCGAATGGCCTCTAGAGCGATTTTCATACGAGTATCAACCTGCGGTTCGGTGGTTGCCGCGCGCGGTTGCTGAGGCGTAAGCCAGTTCAGTCGTCGTGACCCTGCGGTTTCAAAGTTCCATGCGATCATCATTTGATCGGATGCAGTCTTCGTGTTGCGTTGACGGGCAATTTTTGCGTATTGTAACGTACAGTCGAAGCTCATTAACTCTAGCTTGTGCAGATCGCTTCGATACTATATTGATGAGTCGCTGAATTGACGGCCAGAGGCATGGCGCGCGGTGCTCGGAGGGGGCTGCCTTGGAACGAGATCTGGCTCCTGAAGACATCCCTGCGGCAGCGCAGGGCAGCGAACTCACCATCGAAGAGGCGCTGGATCGTCCCGACCCGAGCCCAGACCCGGAACCCGGATCCGATGACGGTGGGCAACCGGGCGCGACCGTCGCCGCTGCGCATGACTACAGCGGCATCCGCTGGCCGGATCAGGCCCACGCGCCTGATTTTGCCTGGATCGCCGGCCTCGAGGCGCCCGCGAAACTCAAGCTCTCGCCGGAGACCTTCGAGACACTGTTCAAGCTCAACCGATACACCCCTTCACGCGAGGCGAGCGTCATCGCGTTTGCCCTACGGGGCGCGACGCTCGACGACGGCCATTCGGCGATCGAGCGTGACGAGGTCGCCCTAACCCTGGCCGAGCCCAACCATCGCAATTTCCGCTGCGTGATCGGCTTCTATTTCCATAAAGAAGGGAAGATTTCGGCTTTCACGGGATCAACGGTCCCTTGCCGTAAGGCCGTATACGGCTCAAAAAACGGCGGCGATGCTTCTAATATGCTTCCTACGGGGCTGTATACATATTATGTATGGCGGCACAAGAAGTTGAAGCCGGCTCTGCGGCTGGGCAAATCAAAGTCGGATCTGGAGAGCGGCGGGCGGGCGACGGTCCTTCGTAACTCCGCCGACCTGATGCTCGACACGACTGACACCTTCAGCCCCTCCACGCCGCTCGATAACGTCCACTGCTCGTATTACCTCGACGAGAACGCGGATCTCGGAGCGCAGTTCTCGTCGTGGGGCTGCCTGACGGTCCGGGGCACCAAGGCTCCGTCGCACGAGTGGGCCAAGTTCCAGTCGGTGCTGAAAGACGTGGGCCTGAAGTCACGCGTCGACCTGATCCTGACGACGGGGAAAGAGGCCTCGATCGTGGCCAACAGCGGTAACGATGCCGAGAAGCTCGAACCGACGCTTGGGGCATTGCGGCAAGGCTCGCGTGGTGATGAGGTCAAGCGTATCCAGCAGAAGCTCGGCTTGGAGGCCAGCGGCTACTGGGGCGCGGAAACCGCGGACGCCTTCACTGGCCGGCAGCGTGCGCTGAGCCGAGACGCAGGCAAGGGTCCCGTGGCTGATGGCATCTACGGCCGGGGCGCGGATGCGTTGACCGGCTGGAGCGTATTCGAGGACGGCGTAGCTTAGGGCCAGCGCCGACGTACGGAGAGATCGATGGCCGACAGGCTTCCGATGACGGTGATCCGATCGAGGGACCGGATCGCGGCGCCGCGTCCGGACTCCGATTACGACCTTGCGAGCGCAGCCGGCCCCGGCGCCCGCGCCGCGACCGCATCGCGGCCGTTACGCGAGATCGAGACGCAGCTCGAAGAGATGACTTCCGACCAGGCGGGTAAGGTCGCTGGGGAAGACGGCGTGGTCGGGGTTGTGCCCAGCGTCCCGTTCACGCTGCCGACCCCGGTCGCGCAGGCGGCCCAATTTGGCGGGGAAGGTGACGCGGGAGCGGATGGCGGCGCGTCCGGCCAAGGCGCGAGCTGGGGCATCGCCGCCGTCGGAGCGGACAAGGCGTCCCGAGAGGCCGGCGGCAACGTCATCATCGCCGTTCTCGATTCGGGTATCGCGACGGACGAGCACGGCGTTGTCCACCCAGCCTTCGCCGGAATGACCCTCGAATGCGAGAACTTCACGAAGGAAGCGGGGACAAAA
>NZ_BACT01000597.1:0-9863 GCF_000333255.1 Methylobacterium sp. B1
GCGGCGCTCGCGAGCTCCTGGCGCGGAGCCCGGCCGGCACGATCAACCTCAGGAGCTACGCGCCCGACAGCCCGCGCAGCCGGACCTTCGTCTATGGCCTGGGTGACGCCGAAGAGGCGCTCGACGCGGCCGAGGCGCTCGCCAGGGAGGGGCTCCACGTCATCGCCAACGAAACCGTCGACATCCACGACGGCGGGGTCTCCGGGGTGGTCCTCGGCGGCACGATCGAGTTCGCGCCGGACGACACGCCGCGTTGCGTCGAGAAGCCCGGGGTGGCCTCGTTGCCGATCGGGTGGGGCAGGTCGATCCTCAGGACCGTCTACGGCTTCGACCCCGCGCTCGAGGCGGGCGGCGGGAGGCTCGAGTTCAGCCTCCATCCCGGCCGGCGCGGCTGGCGGCGCGAGCATACGGTGGCGTGGGAGTTCGAGGACGGCGACGCGCCGTCGGCGAACCCCACCCCCCACTGGCCGAACAGGTTCAGCCGGATGATCGGCGACAAGGCGTTCGGTCTGCTCGTCGCCCACGAGGCAGGCCTGCTGGTCCCCTGGACGACCGTGATCGGCCGCCGCGTCGCGCCCTTCTCGTTCGGCGCGCGCACCGGCGAGGCCGAGGTCTGGATCCGAACCTGCCCGACCGAGCCCGAGCCCGGCCTTTACTCGACCTTCAAGGGCTGGCGCGACCCGTACCGGCTCCTGGCCGAGGAGGATCCGGCCGGGGACCGCATCGCCTCGGTCCTGCGGCAGGACGCGGTCCCGGCGCGCCACTCGGGCGCGGCCATCGTCGGCGGGGACGGGGCCCTGGTCATCGAGGGCCGTTCAGGCGAGGGCGACCGGCTCATGCTCGGGGAACTGCCGCCGGAGGCGCTGCCGGAGGCAGTGCGCGCGGCGGTCCAGACGGCCTACCTGACGGTTGCCTCTGTCCTGGGACCCGTCCGTTTCGAGTGGGTCCACGACGGCGCGCGCCTGTGGATCGTGCAGCTCCACGTCGGCGCCACGGCAACGCTTCCGAGTGCCTTGGTGCCCGGCGAGGCCTCGAACTGGGTCGAGCTCGACGCCGCCACGCCGCTGCACGACCTGCGCCGGCGGCTCCAGGGCCTGCCGCCGGACACGGGGCTGCGGCTGGTCGGGGTCGTGAACGCGACGAGCCACGTCGCCGACCTCCTGCGCAAGTCCGGGGTGCCCACCCGGATCGTCGAGCGCCCGCGACCGGCCGGCGTCTAGGGGCGCGACGGGCTCTGGAACCGGTCCGGCGCCACGTCCCCGGGCTCAGCGCGTGGGCTTCGCCAGAGCTCCTCCAGGATGGCCCCCGCGTGCACCCGATGAACGGCCAGGACATGGTCGACGACCGGCGCGACGCGGTCCGGCACCACCACCTCGGCAACGGCGCAGGGGCGGCCCGCCTGGCGCCGCGACGGCTCGCCGGGGAAGTCGGCGATCCGGCTGAAGGTCAGCGCGCCGCGCCGGGCCGGCCTCATGATCGTGGACCCGCTGTTGATCGGGCTCAGCTCGATGGTCGCGGCGTAGGCATCCACGATGCTTCGGGTATCGAGCGTCAGCACGGTCTGGACGTTTCCGCGATAGGCGCCCGCGCCGAGCAGGCCGGTCAGGCGGCGCAGCGTCGGCCAGAAGAAGACGCGGGCGTTCAGGGCCACGTACCAGTCCTCGGGCGCCATCCCGTCGAGGCATCGCAGCAGCGCAGCCTGGGACATCGGCTTCTGGTCCCGGACCACCGCCCCGGCGAAGCCCGGTCGCGCGATCGCCACCGATTCCGGCCTGTGGCGCCGCTCAATCGCGACGCGCCGCTCGCCGGAAATCCCGTAAAGGTCGAGGAGGGCGGACGTGCTGAGCAGGCCGTGCTCGGCGATCGAGGGCCAGCAGCCGTCCTCCGCCATGTGCCAAAGCCGGGGATGCTTGCGGACGAGGTCGTCTGGCGTCACTGGTCGAATCCGTTTTCGATGACCGCGGTCTCGAACCCGACGGAGACCAGGGTCACCGGCGCGTTCGCGACCGCCGCTACCTCCGCGATGAAGGATCTGGTGGCCTCCGAAAGCTGCTCGAACGTGGTCGCTTCCGCGTTGGCCGTGTCGAGGTAGTCGGCGAAGGTCAGGGCCACGTCCGTCGCGCCGTTCAGTACCGCGGCGCGGCGAAGCTGCTCCCAGTCGAACTCGCCGATCCGCCTCGCCTTGCCAGAGACCGTGCCGACCTCGGTCTTCAGGATCGCCTCGGCCGGTAGCCCGGACCGCGCGGCGATCGTCCCGGCGTCGATCTCTCGCATCATCGGGCCCGAGGTACCGCCGACGCGGATCGGGTACGTGCGCGTCACCATGATGACCCTCCGGACCCGGTGCGGCGCGATGCCGGCATCGGCGAGGCAGCCCGAGGCGGTCGTGTCGCGCGACGTCACGTGGGGATGCGGGCCATGGTGCAGGCTCAGGTCGGTCCCCTGGGTGCCCTCCAGCATGATCGGGACGCCGTCCGCGTAGGCCTTCTCGAGCTCGCGCTTGGTGCAGCGGACGAAATCCTTGAGCTCCCGGACGTGCCGCGCGAGCCGGACCGGGGCCCCAAACTGCGGGGTGGTACCCCGGTTCAGGATCTTGCGGGCCGTCGCGGCGCCCACCCCCTGCTTCGTCGAGCCGATGACCTCCAGCCCCCGCTCCTCGATCTCTCGGTCCTCTGGCTCGATGACCATGGCCTGGGGATCGATCGAGAGGCGATCCGGGCCGAGGCGGCAATCGGCGATCTCCTTGAGAAGCTGTGGCAGCCAGAGCGTCGCGCCGGCGCCCACCAGGATCCGCGCCGAGGTGTTCGATTGCGTCCCGGAGGGCAGCTGGACGTACTTGTAGGGTGGGTCGGCCACCATGTGCCCGGCGTTCGGCCCCCCGACCCGCATGAGTACCCCGTAGCGGCGGGCGAGATGCGCACAGATGTTGCCCTTGCCCTCGCTGCCGTACTGCGCGCCGACGAGCACGTCCACGAGGGGAGTTGGCCGGCCGGGCAGCAGGCCGAGCCCGGCGACGGCGCGCGCGAGGATGCCGGGCCCGTCCAGGGCGTCGGTTCCGATCACCACGTCCGCCAGCCCCGCGAGCTCGGGGATCGCACGCTCGGTTGCGTCCTCGGAAGCCTCCTCGAACGTCGTGTCCTCGAAGGTCGCCTCGCGGCGCTCGTCATAGCGCCGGGCGCGCAGGAACCGCGCGGCCTTCAGGTGGACGTGCCGCATGCGCTCGCCGTACGCCTCCCTCAGCGCCGCGACCTGGTCCCGCGTCCGGGCGCAGTCTAGGACGACGACGGCATCGAGCGGGAGCCCGCCCTCCCGCGCGCGCAACGCCTCCGCCACCCAACGTCCCTTGGTCTCCGCGTCCAGCGCGGCGCCGGCGGACTGCAGGTTCGATCGCTCGGCCGGCGCATTCATCTGAAGATTTTGCTTCAACAATACTCGCGTCGACAAGACGTGGGCATTCAGGCTTTGTCGAAACTGCGAGCACAGCGTCGATTTGCCGGATGCGATCTGACCGCTCAGAACGATAATATAGCGCATCAAGGCCGGGTATACGGATGCGGCGGCGGTTGCAACGGGCAGGCGGCCTCCGGAGTAACGCAACCTGCAGTTTCGTGCGGCGGGCCGGCCGTCAGCCGGATCCGTTGCCCTTTCGTTAAGCCGCCCTGCCTCCTCGCGACGGCTTCACCGATCCGCACAGCCCTGGCCCGGCGGTTTGGGCGGCCGGTCGGCCAGGTGTACCATCCCGAGGATTCATTCAGGGAACATCGACATGGCGTGGACGGCGGTCGTAGGGGCCAGCGAGCCGCGGATCATGCTGCGCAGCGGGGTCGAGCTCGATTTCCTCGATCCGGCTTCCAGCGACTTCACGATCGAGGACATCGCGCACGGGTTGTCGATGCTGTGCCGGTACGCGGGGCAGTGCCGCGACTTCTATTCGGTCGCGGAACACTGCCTCAACGTGAGCGAGGCCGTCCCCGAGCACGCCTTCGCCGCCCTGATGCACGACGCCGCCGAGGCCTTCGTCGGCGACGTCACCCGGCCGCTCAAGCAGATGCTGCCGGAGTTCAAGACGATCGAGCGGACGGTCGAGGACGCGATCTTCATCCGCTACGGGGTGCCACGGCCCATGCCGCGCGCCGTGAAGCAGGCCGACCTCCGCGTCCTCGCCGCCGAGCAGGCGCAACTGATGCCCGTCGGCACGGATCGATGGGCGCGCTCCGCCGGGATCCGGCCTGCCAGGATCCGGGTGGCGTGCTTGCCACCTCGCGAGGCGAAGGCGGCCTTCCTCACCAGGTTCGAGGCCCTGGGCGGGCGATCGGTCGGCCGACTGACCGAGGTCGCCTGAGGCCGCCGCCGCCCCGAAGGCGCACCGAAGCAGCGCAGCCATCCGAGACCGGCGCGACGAGGGGCAGCGCCCCCTTTCGTGCCCACGGAGACTTCCGTGGGCGCGATGCGGGCGGCCAAGACGGCCCGGTTCCATGCCTGTCGGACACGCCGATCCGGCGGCGCGCCGCTCCGATACGCCAGAAGGGGATCAGGCGACGTTCGGCGCCAGATAGAGGGGATGCGGCGAGGCATGCGTCTGGACGGCATCGACCAAGACAAACACGTGGTGCGTCTGCGTGAAGGCCTCGGTCACACAACCGGCACTTGAAGCGGCGGCGCGTGCTGATGTCGTGGTGGTCCAGGCAGCTGCACTTCGGGCAACCGGGCTCACCGTCCGTTTCGGGCAAACGAAGGCGCCGGAAGGTCATGTAAGCCTTGTCCTCGCAGCCCTTGTAGATCGCCTTGAGCCAGAGGGTGCAGGCCTGGGCCGAGAGGAGGAAGTGGGACGGCATGCCATCGCGTCCGGTGCTTATGCATCTCCTATGATGGCATGGACGCACCGTAGTCAAGGGCAAAAGCATCGCGTATGATGACATGAGCCATTGCGAGGGATGCATGACGACGGATGACACGACCCGCGTGCCGGATGAGGCGTGGGACGCCAAGGTAAAGGCGATCCTCAAAGCTGAGCTGAAGCGTAAGGGCGTGACCTACGCGCAACTCGTGGACAAACTGGCTGCGGTTGGCGTGAAAGAGACCGAGCCGAATATCCGAAACAAGATTGCGCGCGGAAAATTTACGGCGGTCTTTATGATGCAGGTCTTAACCGCAATTGGAGCAAAAGAAGTCCGCCTCGATTAGGCTGGCAGTCTTTCGCGCGTCTTGATACGAGACATTGCACCAAATAACTTAGCGACGCGCACAGTTGATATGAAGCTAGAGACAAATAAAGCAAAATACATTGACCCAAGCCAATAAGAAAGATTGCTGATATCCTTCATGTCTGAATTCATAACGAGAAAAGGAAATCCAAAAAGCGTTAGAATAAATCCGAGTTTAACGGCAGCGGATGTATAAGACATAAAATCTCTCATGGCTTTTGTGCTGCTAATTTTTGCGATAAAGCCGTCTGTTTTGCTAAAAATTAGTCCATATACGCCAAATTGGAAGCCTGTCATTACAGAAGCCCAGCCAAATATCGCTGTATACATTTGAGATAAAGATAGCTGGTTATCTACAAAGGTGCTGACAATCCTGCTTTGAAAGACGAGCAGAAGCATTAGCGTGATTACCGCCCCTGCTTGCGGCGACCACGCTTCAAACATTCCATAGACAGTCTTTCGTCTTCTAAACACCATTCATAACTCGCCGCAGAAAGTCTCTCTTTATTCCAAAATTTACGTCCGGGTCCCTATCGTGAAGCTCAAGAGTTTCTCTGAAGATAAGAAATTCGTCCAAAAAGTCAATACCTTCAGGGAAATCGGGGTTGAATACTTTGAGTTTTTGAAGGTTTATCTCTTCGGACTCTGATCTCCTTAGGAATTCTCTGACCAAGCCCGTCAAACACGTGCTCAACTGACCAGGGGCATGCCCCATTGCGATCTCGACAGTGATTTTAGGCGCCAAGTAAGCCTCGCCCATGGCGGCGATGGCCTCGCCGACCGCGCGGCCGTCTCCCTCAAGGACCCTCAGGTCCGAAGGGCTGGCAACGGCGACCTGAAGCTTTCTTGGACCTGCCCTATTGTAGCGTTCCCAAGCCTCCTCCCTGACAATGGGCAAAACGTTGTAAACAGCGTCCCGGCTAAACTCCTGTAAGTACGAGAATAACCGCCCGGGGCTGCAAACTCGATTGTTGTACTCTATAGCTATCACGCCTCGGTGATGATTGGCGCGGAACACAACACTGTGACCAAGCCTATTATTGACATTTAAAGCAATTCGACCGGCAGGCGTGATTTCTGACGGGAAATTCGTCGTTTGTATCCTCGTAAGCTCGCCACTAACAATATGTTCATTTTCTTCGTCAAGGAACTCAAGTCTTACTTGAAACCCTGGCGCTATTGCTCTTTCTCTGTTCTCGTACCCATCTATACTATCTATAGCTCGTATGGCATCAATAAATCTCGGGGTTTCCTCGCGCGTCCGCTCCATGCTGAAGAGCTTAACGGTTACGTTCTTGTCCATCGGTCCTTTTCCGCTCTGTGCGGCCAAGATTGCACAACCGTAGCGGTAGAAGAAGGGACCGTAGGTTACTCACCCACGCACAATGTATAACCAGAACGAAAAGAGAACAAGGGGAACCAGCTCCGCAAAATTGCAACTCCTTATGGTTGCATTTGCCCGATGAAACGATGGCATTCTGTAGCATTTGCTCCATACGGCCGCGCTTCGGTATCGTGTCGCCGTCGAGGACGAGAAGTGTGTCATCATGCCGATCGATGTCGCGTGCCGCCTCGGCGAAGAAGGTCTCGAACAGCCTGATGTTCTCATCCCGCAAGTCGCGGCCCACCGCTTGTTCCCGTCCGACAGGATGTCGAGGTCCAGAGGCCGTACACCTTCCATTCCGGCCTACCGGGTCCCGTCGAAATCCTGCGGCGGCCGGACGCCCTTGTCGAAGCGCTCTTGGGTGCGGTTGAGCCTGTCGATGTTCGGCCCAAGGTCGTCTGGGCGCGGGTGCGGCCGGGGAAAGAAATGGATGACCGAGATCCCGGCCTTTCTGGCCTCGTTCAGGATGTTGTGCCCGCGGGCGACGATCTGCATTGGCGCCTCCAGGACCGAGCGCTCGGGCTCAAGCTCGAAGCGCTCGACGAGCGACCGGGGCATCGGTCGGGCCCGGGCCATGCGGACGCCGTCCATGCCCCCCCCATCCTCGCCCGAGCGTTCGCGGACGAGGCAGTGCACCTTCCAGTCGCTGCAGCCGCTCCGGTCGAGCGCCGTCGCCAGGGCGGCCGCCACCACCGCGGCGTCGTCATAGCTGTTGGTCACCAGCATCGCGCGCCGCCGGTCGCCCAGGCCCGTCTGCGCGTCCGCCCAGCGTTCCGACATCCCTCGCCAGTCGTCCTAGAACCGGTTTGGTCCGTCGCGCGAGATGGCGAGACGCTCGGCGGCCGTCGCGAGGTTAGCGCGCCGTTCCGCCTGGGGCATCCCGGAGACGCGCAACTGCCGCCCGTCCCGGTCGCGGACGTTCACGAGCGCAAACACGGACCGCTTCAAGGCTTCGAACTCGGCCTTGGGCTGCACGGGCACGCCCTTGATCTGCCACGACGGGAGATGCATGCAATGGAACATCGGTCGACGCGACCGTTCCGCTCGCCCACCACGACGATCGGTGGCGGACGCGGGCCGCAAAGCTTGTAACGCGGCGCGAACGCACCTTAGGTGCGGCCATGACCATAGGTCCCATCGAGCGGGCGCTGCTCCGTGCCCATCCCCGCGCCATCGTGCACCTGCGCGAGAGGCATTCGGCGCGCGCCCTCGGGCTGGTGCTCGGGGCCGGCGTCAGCAAGGCGGTGGGTTTCCCGAGTTGGCGCGAGCTGGTCGAGCGGATTGCACGCACGCCGGACGTCCGGGGTGACCATCTCATTGCGGCGGCGGGGGACGTGTCCGAGACTGCCAAGACCCAGATGCTGTTGCAGCATTACCGAACCAAGAGGCTCGATCGGCTCGGCGTCCCAGCTTCGGCCCGCACGCTGAGGAAAATCCACGGCGAATGGCGCCGGATCGTACAAGCGGCTCTATACGAGGGCACCCCTGGAAGTGCCGCCGAACTCGCCGCGGCCCACCCCTATCTGTCGAGCTTGGTCCCGGTGGTCGCGGATTCGCCGATGACCATCACCTACAACTTCGACGACACGGTAGAGCGGCTGCTCCACCTCGAGGAGCCCCCCAGGGAGAATGCCTACGGCCGGCGCTTTGAGACGATATGGGACGCTGCTTTGCAGTGTCGCCGCGACGTCGCGGCGATCTACCATCCGAATGGCTACCTGCCGAGCAACCTCCTCGAGCATCCCAGCGAGCATTTGGTGTTCTCCGAGGATACTTTCGCCGATCAACTGATCGAGAGCATGGCCGGCCACCATGCATCGCTCCTGCATCACCTCGCACGAACGACCTGCGTCTTCGTTGGGCTGTCGCTGCAGGACGAGACCCTGCGCCATCTTCTGCGGCAGAGTGCGCGGATCAACCCGGGGCAATTCCATTATTACGTGAGCTGGCGCAGCCCAGGCCAGACGCGGGATCCCGAGACGGAGAAGCTCATCCGGGACGCCAACTTCGACGTCTACAACCTGATCACGCTCTTCCTCGAGGACGGGGAAATCGCCGCCCTTGGCCGGCTCCTGACGGCGAGCGCGGCGGAGTTCAAGCATGCAGCGGAGGAGGAAGGCGTCGGTCTCCGGTACGTCTACTACCTCACCGGTGCGATCGGCGCCGGCAAGACGACGGCCGTGTCCTATCTCGGATCCTTGCTCACGTACGAGGAATGGACTGAGCCGCGCCACGAACTGCTTGGCAAGCCGTGGCCCGAGTTGACGCCTGCGCAACGCGACGAGGTCGATGCCTGGATCCTGAAGCAGTTCGTGAACAAGAATCTCGCGCTGATCGACAAGGAGACCGGCATCATGGTCGTCGATCGCCCCCCGCTTGACCCACTTTCTTTCACCGCGTCGCACGAGGTCGCGGAGAAGGCTCGCCGGATGCTTTCAGCCTTCAGCCCGGGACTGTCTCACCGCCGGATCGTGCCCGGGAAGGTCATCATGCTGGAGGGCTTGGCCGCCGAATTCGAAGCGCGAGTCATCGGGCGGCACAAGGAGAGCGACGCAACGCTGATCCAGGATCTGCAGGATAAGCTGAGAGGCATTTATCCAGGAACGGTCGGCGTCGAAACATCCGGCCATTCGGTGCATCACGTCGTAAAAGCCGTAGCGAGGAGCATACACCTCGACGACTACCGAAGCGCCGACCTTCACAAAAGATTGCAGGACATTTCCGTATCCGGAATGGAGTAGATGCCAAAACCCAAGGTTTACATAGCGGCCCCCCTGTTCAACGTCGGGGAGCGAACCCTTAATGCGAGCCTAGCGGGCGTCCTACGCCAGGCCGTGGACGTGTATCTCCCGCAGACTGACGGCATCCTCTTTGACGAGGAAATCCGGCATGGCGGGGATCCCGACGAGGCGTCGCGGCGCATCTTCCGCGATGACATAGGGGCATTGCGAGCCTGCAGCGCGCTTCTCATCGTCCTGAATGGTAGGACCGTAGACGAGGGCGCGGCGTTCGAACTCGGGGTCGCGTGGGCCCTCGGCAAGGAATGCGTGGCCTACAAGGATGATCCGAGGCAGCTCCTCTCGGTGGGCGATAATCCGATGATAGTCCAGGCGGTCAGCCGGACGCTTGTCGATCTCGGCGACGTCAGGCGCTGGGCCGATGGCCTCGGGCGGTGTTGACCTTGCCCCTTACGGCATCCGAACCCACAACCGTAGGCCCGGACCTCGCGTGCCCCCTGGGGACGCTGGCGACGGCTGGCCGGCTTCTGTCCTGTC
>NZ_BACT01000596.1:0-3763 GCF_000333255.1 Methylobacterium sp. B1
GGTCCCGCCGAAGAACCGATGCCTTTTTGCTGCGCACGCGCTGCCCGTGCGGCGAGGAACGCCTGCCCCTGTCGAGGCGCTGGCTGGCGGAGGATTTCCGCGACCATCTCGACCCCGATCCGCGCGACGGACCGGCGCCGCTCCCGAGGTGACGGATCGGCGCCCAATGCATGTCGGCCGCCCGACAGCGTCGGCATATCCGCGGAGGTGATCGGTACGCCGCAGCTTCGCCGGCGGCGCCTGAGGCGAATCTGGCGACTTGTCGGTCCGGCGTCAGGATGATCCTCATCAAAATGGGCAACGATCGCCCCTCGGTCGGTCAGCGGCGGTGCAGGGCACGGCCAGCGCCAGCGACGTGCTCGATTCGCGGCAACCAACCTTGCGCCGAGTGGGAGCGAGCTGGTTGACTGGCGCTCAGCCGGGGTTGCCTCGGCGCTCCGACGGAAGGCCCTTGCATGTGCGAAGATCCGGAACGGGACTGGGGGCGATACGCCGATTGGTCGACGGCCAACCAGATCAAGCGCGTCTACCTGGACCTGAGCGAATCGACCTATGACGCGAAGAAGCTAGGGTGGGGGTGCCTGCCGAAGGTTCTGACCGAGGAAGAGGCGGCGTTTCTCAGGGAGAGCTGCAAGCGGCTGTCGGACCCGGGCCACGGATTGCGTCCGGGGGAGGAAGGCGTCGGTCGGGTCGCGGAGGCGCGGCGCCTCGTACGCGACAGGGACGGACCACTTCTCGACTGGGAAACCTGGTTCAGGGCGATGGGACTGGCGCACGACGTCGACGGCGCCGAAGACGCGCCGGACGAAGGTAGGGAATTCGTCCTCGCACAGCATCTGACGATGCAGCCGGTCCCGTGGCAGGACCCGGCTCAGTCCATCGTGTATGCCGCCGCGCAGGCCGCCGTGCACGCCACGATGGGATTGGCGCAGGGTCAGGTCGAGCCGGACGTGAGCGCCGCGCTGATCGCCAACTTCGCGAGCTACATCAGGAACAGCTTCGTCAAGGCAATGAAATGGCAGTCGACGCCATTGCCGAGGGGCTCCTTTCTCGACGTGTTGACGGCGACCATGTCAGACAATGGTGATCGCCTAGGATCGGATTTCGCCGTCGTTACCGGCTTTCTCTTGCACGGCAGGCCGAAGTACAGGATCGCCCTGTTCCAGGCGAAATGGGAGGACTCGGGTAGGAGAAACCAGGCCGACGTCTGGCGTAATGAGGGCCAGCAGCTTGCGGAGCTGCATGCCACGGGCATGGGCCACTACGTGTTCTACCCTCGCCATTACGACGACCCATCGCAGCGGAGGCCGGTCTTCTTCCCTACGGTCAGGTCGGCGGAGGACGTGCGGCACGACACGGTCGGCTCGAGCAACACTACGACGCGACACGTCAACACCTGCGTCGGCGGCTCCAAAATGGAGGCGGCGTGGGACTTTGGCAGCTTCCTGGGCATGACCCTCGCCTCGTCGATCGACGGGGGACCTGGCATCATGGTCGACACGCCCGACGAGGTTGCACAGATCCTGTCGGCGGGCCGCAAGAAGCCGCTGACCCACCATGTCCTCGCGTATGACCGGACCGTCGGCCGTAGCCTGAACTTCTCGGCGCTCGCCGAGAGATGCAGATGGTGGGGGTATGACGAGACGGTGCACGTCGCGGTGCCCACGGAAACGGACGAGCCGTCAGAGGACGACCGCCCCTCCATGGGGATGTAGTGACCCGGCCGAGTCCATCAGGGAGCGCCTGGGCTCCGTCTGGCCCCGTGGGACGGCTGCAGGAGCAACTGCTTCAGGACGTAGCCCGCCCTGGCGGCCGCTGCCCGGTCCGGACCGACGCGAATCTGTTCCAGGAGGCCGTGGGCGGCATGCAGCCGGTGGAGGCCGAAGATCATCGGCTCGAGGTCCCTGTAGGCGGCCAGGCTCGACCAAGACAGGACAAACTCGATCGCGGCATGGCTCGCCGTCTTCGAGTCGGCGATAAGCTCGACGGTCTGGGAGCGCCAGTGGTCCTTCACCTCGTTCGTCAGGACGCCCCACACATGGCGCTCGTCCTGCGGGTTCAGCGGCAGGTCACGCCACCTGTCCATCAGCCGGATCGCGACCGGGCCGCCATCGAGGCGCCCCACCGCGGACGCGTAGTCCCGCTCGCGATGCGCGTCGGCGAGGGCTCGCCGCGACGTGGACAGGAACCGGGCGTGACGCAGCAGCGTCATAGCGCCGAAGAGCGCCACGCCGCGCTCCCTCGGCCAAAGGTCGGTCACGGCGGACATGACGGCGGCGAGGAACCGGTCCGGCTCCTGCGGCAGGACATGGACCATTTGCAGGAGGCGGCGAAGGTCGACGGGCCGCCATTCCGCAAAGCAAGTCAGGCATTCCAGCCAGTCGGCGAGCGAGGGCCCGCGGGAGAAGCCGTTCGTCGTCTCCGCGCGCCAATCGATCTGCTCCAGGATCGGGGACAGCACGTCCCCGCCCAGCAGCGCGGGCTGGAACGCCTGGAGGTACTCCATGGGGGCAGGTGCGTCGGTTCCCGCCTCGAACAATGCCAATGTGCCGCCGAGAACGCCCGGGATCGCGACGCGCCCGAGACGACGGACGGCCCGGTCGAACCCTTCCCGGGATCCAGCGACCCGGGATCGCAACGCGAACAGCGCCAGCCCGTCGACCGCCAGCGCAGTCAGCACTGCGTCGATCGGCACGGGGGCCGCGAAGCTCGTGCGGAGGACGTGCTCGTCGGCGGTCAGGTCCAGCGCCGGCGCGAGTGAGAGGGCCCGGGCCGGCTCGGACAACGCCTGGACGAGCCGGTCGCCTGCCCGAGCGCGTGCCTTCGCCTTGATGTAGGCCAGCGCGGGATCGCCATCCGACAAGGCCTCGTCGGCATGCCTCATCCACGCGCTCAGCGCGCGTAGGTCGAGGTCGTCCCGCGCGGGTTCCGAGTCCATCGCATGCAGGCGCAACAGCGCATGGGGACCCGGCTCGGACGAGCGAACATCGTCGAACATGAAGTTCGCCGTCAAGCTCGCGAGGATCCGGTCGCACGCAAGGCTGCGGGACAGGAGGAATGCGTCGATCTCCGCTCCGCTAGCACAGGCGTACAAACCCTCGGCGCGGAGCGCCCTCAACAGCGCGTCCAGGTCCTCAGGAGAACGCGCTTCCTCGGTCCCCGCCATCGGTCCACCCCGTGAATGAAGTCCATCGATCACCAGATCGCCGCCCCCAAGCCGACAGCAGGAAGCCCGGGAACGGTGCGAGCGCGAATCGACTCTGCCCCTGATGATCGACGGCCACGTCACGCCTTTCAATGGCTTCCTACTCAGATGCCCGCAGGGGACGGATCGCGCCGTACCCTGGCCAGTGGGGTGGGGTGCGCCGTTTGCCGGCGGTCGAGCGCGGCGGTGCCCATCGACACCGCCGCGCATGATCTCGTCGTCGAACAAGACCGTGACGCACGCGTCCAGGCCGCGCCTGGCGAGTTGCGCCTATCCATTCAGCTTCGCGATCGGGTCGATCCCGCACGCCGAGCCATCCGCTCGGTGCTTCTATGCCGCCGATCTCCGATTCCTTAAGCATCGGCCGGCATTGTCGTGGCAGCAGGCCGAGCCCCCCGGCCATCCCTGGGAGCCGCGATGGACGCCGGGCTACATCATCAGAGCGAACAGCCCCTGCCGGGCCCGGCGAGGGCGCCCGATGCGGGACCGTCCGGGGAGGACTGTGTGGAGACCGGGTTTCACAAGGATAGGTCCCTCGTCACGCTGGCCGACCGCGGC
>NZ_BACT01000595.1:0-9263 GCF_000333255.1 Methylobacterium sp. B1
ATTCAGCCGGTCCCGGGGACCTCTAGAGTCTGGGCAAGGCGGGCCGGGCCGGATGGGCTCGGCCGAGGCGGTCGAGTACCGCCGGCTTGCAATCGCCGGTGCCCGCCCCCGGCGGAAGGTAGAGGACCTCGCCGAGCAACAGCCCCTGCGTCGTAGCGCCGGCCCGCGCATAGGCGTCCGTCAAAGTCGGCGACGGGATGCAATCCACGTCGAGGAAGACGAGGAGTTCAGCGCACGCTGCCTCGGCGGCCCGGTTGCGCGCGGCGGCCAGCGGCATCGGCTCGCCCGGCACGTGGAGGTGCCGGATCGGGCAGCCGGGATCGGGCAGGTCCGGCGCACGCTCCGACTGCATCCAGGCGATCACCAGCTCTCGCGGGGCCAGCGTCTGGCGGGCGAGACCCTGCATCAGGTTACGGAGCCGGTCGGCCCGGCCGCGGACCAGGGTCAGGACGCTGGGAGCCGGCCCCCCCGCGTGCTCAGCCGGCATCGGCGAGCATCCGGCGGAAGTGCGAGACCCCTTCAATGATGCCCCGGGCGTGGGTCCGACGGGACACGTAGGAGTGCTTCAGGGCGGCATGGCTTGCGAGGTCGTCGGAATAGTTCGCCACGATGATCGCCTGCACGCGGGCGCCGAGCATCTCGATGTCGTTGCCGGAATCGCCGGCCACGAACACGGCGTGCTCCGGCAGGTCGTACAGGGCCCGGACGTGGTCCACGGCAGTGCCCTTCGAGGCGGCCTCGGGCAGGACGTCGAGATACCGTCCATGACTGTGAATCACACGCGCGGCGATACCGGCCTCTGCCAGACGCGCGCGGACGCGCCGTTCGGTCTCGGTGTCACCGAAATAGCTCAGCTTCAGGGCCCGCTGCTCCAGAGGACCCTGCGGGCTCAGCCCATCAAGCCTGTCGAGCGCTGCCTGCACGGCGGGCCGATCCCAGCCGGGCTCTATGATCCGGCGCCACGCGGCGTCTGCCGTGTATGTCACGCCGTTGGCGTCGAGGTGGTAAATTTCGGATCCCACCGAGGTGATCATTACCTGAGGCCGGGGGCTGTCCTGTTGCTCCAGCACGGCCATCGCGCTGTGGAAGGACCGGCCGGTTGCGACGCCGAAGGCGAGCCCCGCCTGCCGGCTGCGCCACCGGCGGAAGATTCCCATCGCCGCATCGCAGCCGACCAGCGTGTTATCGATGTCGCAGACGAGCAGCTGCCGGGGTGTCTGGGTGGGCGGCTCCGGGGACAGCAGCGCGCGCAGCAGGACGTGATAGCGGGCGGCGTGCCGGTCCCAGTCGTAGGCTGCAGCCGCCCGGGCGCCGCCAGCCACGCAGCGTGCGTAGAGGACCGGATCGCCCAGGATCCGCAGGCACGCTTCCGCGATCGCCCCGTGGGTGCGTGGATCGACCAAGAGCCCGTTGCCGCAGGTCTCGACGATGTCGTTGGGGCCGCCGCTGTCGGTGGCGACCAGCGGCAGGCCGGCGGCAGAGGCCTCGAGTAGCGTCAGGCCGAAGGGCTCGTTGAGGGCCGGGTTGACGAACAGGCCGCCGCGCGTCCGAGCATGGGCGTAGATCGCCGGAACGTCCTCCGGACGGTGCGTCTTCGGGTAGGCGACGCGCCCGTAGAGATCGTAGCGATCGATCAGGACGAGGAGGTCGCGCATGGTCGCGGCCATGTCGCCGTCGAGGGTATCGATGTCGTCACGGGTCCCGGCGATGATCACGAGGTTGGCGTGGGCCTGGAGCGCACGACTCTCGCCGTAGGCACGCACCAGCGCAGCGAGATTCTTGCGCGCCACCGGCCGGGCGAGCGCCAGGATTGCCGGCCTGTCCGGATCGTCGAGGAAGCGGTCGATCGCCGCGTCGACCCGGGGATGGGTCTGGGCCGCGGCGAAGCGGGCGAGGTCGCTGCCCGGAGGCAGGACGCGGACGCGTCCGGGATCGTAGGCCGCATAGCCGGCGTACTGCACCTCCGCCTCGTCCCGCGAGGAGGCGATCACGAGCTGGGCTCGCGCCACAGCCTCCTCCTCGGCGGCGATCCGGCGGGCGAGATCAGGCCGGACGGGGGCCGTGCCCAGCATCGTTGCCTTCACGCGTCCGAGGGAATGGGCCGTGAAGACGAAGGGGATGCCCAGGCGATCTTCCACCAGGGCCGCCACCGTCGCCGCGTCCGCGTAATGCGCGTGAATGAGATCCGGCGCCCGGGCCTGGGCGGCGATCCAGGTGATGAGGTTTTCGGCGAAGGACGCGACCTCGGCGTGCATCGCCTCCTTGGCGCGGTAGTCCGGGGACGCGCTCGCGAGCCGCACGAGCGTGACCTTGTCGGCGATCGGCTCTTCGGGCACGGCGTAGGCGGCCCCGAGGGAGCCGCGAAACAGACGGGTCGCCACCACGATCCGCGTGAGATCGCGGTCCTGCACCGAGGCCGAGACCAGATCGAGCAGGTAGCGGATATGGCCGCCCGTGTCGGCGGTGAGCCCGTAGACGACGCCGTCGCCGCGCAGGCAGCCCTGCAGGGCGATATGCAGGACAAACATCAGGCGTGCGCTGCGGCTCTCGCGCGCCGCAGAACGCTTAACTTATGTAAAGCGAACGCCGCGCCCCGGCTTAACATATGTAAAGAGGTTGCCGTGCTTCGCGTCGCGCAGGTCGCTCCGAACATTTTTCCCGTTCCCCCAGACCATCACGGCGGCACCGAGCGGGTTGTGCACGATCTCAGCACGGCGCTACGAAGCTTGGGTGTGGAACTAACATTATTCGCCCCATCGGACAGTGCGACAGACTTACCGCGCGTCGGCAATTACCCGAGTCTCGCGGCGCTGGAACGGCAACACGGGCGCGTCGCACCCGGGGTGCCCGCCGCCCTGGAGGCTCTGCAGCTGGAGGACCTGCGGCAGCGGCTCGACGATTTCGACATCGTCCATTGCCACGGCGAATTCGCCCACGCGGCGCTGCTGGGCGCGCGGCGCCGACGCAGCCTGACCACCATCCACTGGCGGGTCGACGAGCTCGACCGGGCCTTGTTCTTCCAGGGTTTCCCCGACCTGCCCGTCGCGGCGATCTCGGCCGCGCAGGCGACCGGCATCCCGGCCGTGAACCTGGCCGGCATCGTCCATCACGGCATTGACCGGGCGCGCTACGCCTTCCGCGCCGCGCCGGACGACCATGTCGCCTTCGTGGGTCGCATGACCGACCAGAAGCGGCCCGACGTGGCGATCCGGGTCGCCCGCGCCGCCGGTCTGCCGATCCGGCTCGGCGGCACGATCGATGTCGGCAACCCGGACTATTTCGACCGCTGCGTGCGTCCCCTGCTGAGCGTCGACGCGACCTATCTCGGGCCCGTCGACGATACCCGGAAGGGCGAGCTCCTGGGCGGCGCCCGGGCGCTCCTGTTCCCGATCGACTGGCCCGAGCCCTTCGGCCTCGTGATGATCGAGGCGATGGCCTGCGGCACTCCGGTGGTCGCCTGGAACCGCGGCTCGGTTCCCGAGATCGTCGAGGACGGGGTGACGGGCTTCATCGTCTCCAGCGAAGCCGAGGCGGTCGCGGCCCTCGCCCGGATCGGGCAGCTCGACCGCGCCGCGATCCGCCGCCGGTTCGAGGAGCGCTTCACCGCCGAACGCATGGCCCGGGATTACCTCGCCCTCTACCACCGCCTGCGCGCCGCCTGATGCGCACCGCCTTCCTGGCCTGGGACTACCCGCCATCGCCGAGCGGGCTCTCCACCGCGGCCCGAGAGATCGCCGAGAGCCTTGCGCAGGCGGGCGCAGAGGTGACGGTGTTCACCCTCGACCGGACCGGACACGAACGGATCGGCGGCGTCACCGTGTCGGGGCTCGCCCTGGCGCCTGGCAGCTCCCTCGCGCGCCTGCGCCTCTGGGGCTCCGCCGGCCATCTCGCCGCCCCGCTCGCCTTCCGGCGTGCCGTGCTGGAGGCGCATCGCCAAGGGCCCTTCGCCGTGATCGAGGCGACCAATTGGTATGCGCCGGCTGCCCTGCTCGCCGGCCGGCGGGATCTGCCGCTGGTGACCCGCAGCTCCACGCCGGCCGCCTTCACCCGCGACCCGGCCGGCAGCCTGCGGAACCGCCTCGACGGCTGGACGGCTGACCGCCTGGAGCGTCGGCAGGCTCAGGCGAGCGCTGGGCTCATCGCAAACACCGCGACGCACGCGGGGGTGATCACCCGTTGCTACGGGCTGACCGGGCGGCAGCCCGAGGCGGTGATCGGTCTCAGCCTGCCCCCCGAGGTCGCCGAGGCCGCGAGTGGCGCCCCCTATCCGGAGGCGGCGGAACCGATCCGCCTGCTCTTCGTCGGGCGGGCGGAGGCGCGGAAGGGGTTCGATGCCCTTCTCGGCGCGGTCGCGATCCTCGGCGCCGAGTGGGCGAGGGGCGCGCTGCCCGCCTTCCGGCTCGACCTCGTTGGGGTGCCGCCGGACGATCTCCCGGCCGATCTGCCCGATGTGGCGCGGCCGCACATCCGGGCCCGGGGCCGGATCAACGGCCGGGCGCTGTCGGCGGCCTACGCCGAGTCTCACGCGGTGCTGGCGCCCTCGCGCTACGAGAGTTTCGGCCTCGTCTACCAGGAAGCGCTCGCCTACGGCCGGCCGGTCGTGGCCTGCGCCGAGGATGCGAGCGCCCGCGCCTTCGTCGGCGTGCCCGGCGCCGGCCCCCTGGCCGCGGCCGCGACCGGGCCGGCCCTCGCCGACGCCCTGCGTCCGCTCCTCACCGATCCGGACCTGCGCCGCGCCTATCGCGCCCGCGCCCTGGCGGCGGCCGGGCGCTTCAGCCGGGCGAGCCTCGGGCGCGAGACACTGGCGCTCTACGAACGGGCGATCACGGCGGCGCGGGGCGGCTGATCGTGCAGCCGCAGCAGATCCGGTCCGCTCCGACCCGTCAGTCTGCGTAGGGGCGCAGCAACGCGGCCTCTTCCTCCAGACGTCCGCGCCCGGGATCGAGCGCCTCGTAGCGCCGCGATCGTGCCCGGACATGGGCCGCGCTCAGGCGATGCTCGATGCCGCCGTGCAGGGCGATGAGGCTCCCGGGCCAGCCGCGGTCGAGAACCGGGCGCTCATGGACGCGGCCGGCGTAGACCAGATGGGTGCGGTTCAACCGATACTGGACATCCGGGAACACGTCCGAGAGGACGCCGTCGACCCGGTTCGCCCGGGCGAGCCCGATCGAGACGACGGCCTCCGCCTCGGCCAGGGCCGCCAGGGCGGGCAGCAAGCGGCCGGTCGCCGGGCCGAGCGCCTCGTCGGCGTCGAGCTGCAGCATCCAGCCGTGGCGGGCGAGGCCCTGGAGGGCATTGCGCTGCGCGGCGAAATCCCCGTCCAGGGGGCGGGCGGCCACGCGCACCGCCCCCGCGGCGAAGCCCGCGACCGGGACCGGCACCGCCGCCCGCGCCGGCCCGTCGATCAAGATCGCGACGTCGTCCGTCCAGCCAGCCTGCGCCGGCAGCGAGGCCAGGACGGCGTCCCGGTCCGCCGGACGGCAGAGGAGACCGAGGGACACCGGGCGCCGGTCGGCGGCTTCGAGGGCGAACAGCTCAGCGTCGGCCGCCCGGGTACCGTGGGGGTGTCGGAGTTCCGCGCGGCCGGCCGCGTCGCGGGGACGGACGCCGAGCCGCCAACGGGTCGCGGCGCTACGCAGGGTATAGAGGTCGAGGCCGTAGGGCGCCTCCGGGTCGGGCGCGAAGACGGGACCGGCGAGGCTTCGGGCCAGATGCGCGCGGCAGGCCTCCGGGGCCGCGGCGTGCGCGAGCAGGACCCCGCAGGCGTTGCAGGCCAGCGGGAAGGCGCGGCGCGCGCCGCCCGGATAGGACAGGGTCCGGTCGCTCGGCCCGATCATGGCGGCGGCACAGACGAAACACCGGCGCATGATCCCATCTCCCACGCCCGCGATCCAGCAGAGGGGCCTGGATGCGTCGGGCCCGCGCCTTACCTCCGCGGTTCCCATAACCCCTGCCGCACGTGATCCCGGACGTCGACTCCCTCCCTGCCGGACGCGCCGGCCTACCAGCCGACGGGTCCCTCGCCATCGTGGGCAACGCGCCCGGAGCGGGGGCGTGCGCAGCCGCGATCGATGCGGCGGACAGCGTGGTCCGCTTCAACAACGCGCTCGGCTTCGGCGGCGGCACCGGCCACCGCGTCACGCATCTCGCCCTGGTCAACCGCGGCGGCCAGCCGCGGGAATGGCTGGCGGACCGGCGCTTCCTCGAGCGCCCGGTGGTCCGCGCCGCGCAGGCCTTCATCCTGCCCTTCCCGATGCTGCCGGCGGAGCACAACGTCCCCGAGCCGATCTGCTGGACCCGCGAGCTTCTGGCGCGGCTGCGTCCGCTGGGCCGCCCGGTCCTCCTCCTGCCCGAGACGCTGCACCAGCAGGCTCACGCCCTGCTCGGCCCGCGCACGGCGGGACACCCGAACCAGAGCACCGGCTTCCTCGTGACGCTCGCGCTACTGCTCGGCCGCCCGGCGGGTGCAGGACCGGCGCAGGTCTTCGGCTTTGGTTTCGACGGCTGGCCCGGTCATCCCTGGGCGGCCGAGCGCGCATGGTTCGCCGAGGCTGAGGCGGCCGGACGCATCCGAGTGCATCCACCATCTCTGACCGAGCAATAACGTCATGACCACGCTGATCACCGTCCTGAAGGGCGGCGGGCGCTACGACGCCACCTGGGTCGCCCGCCTCGCAGGCGGCATCCGCCGTCATGCCCCGGCTTTCGAACGGATCGTCTGTCTTACGGACCAGCCAGTGGCCGTCGCGGGCGTGGAGACGATCCCGCTCCGGCACGCTTGGTCGGCCTGGTGGGCGAAGATGGAGGCGTTCCGGCCCGGTCTCAGCACGGGTCCGACCCTCCTGTGCGACCTTGATACGGTGCTGACCGGCCCAGCCGATGCCCTCGCCGAGCCCGGCCTCGCCGCGATGGAGGACTTTTTCCACGCGGGGCGCCTCTCCAGTGCGCTGCTGCGCTGGTCCGGGGACGAGCTCGCATCGCTTTACACGACCTTCGCGGCCGACCCCGACCGCTGGATGAGCCCAGGATCCTGCGGCCCCGTGCCGAACGCGGTGCATGGCGATCAGGTCGTCATCGACCACCTGCTGCGTCGGAGCGGGCGGCAACCGGATTTCATCCAGCGCCTCCATCCCGGCCTGCTCGATTTCTATGACCCCCGGCGCGATTCCCATGGCCCGGTCGTGATCTTCATCGGAGCGGCGAAGCCGGATACGGCGACTGGAGCCGTGCATGCTGCGTGGACGCGTAGCTGATGGAGGATTCCCGACGTCGTCTCGGCTACAACTTCTGAAGCGTTATCGTGATCAGGTCGGCCGCGGGTAAAGACGACCTATCTGAACAGAAGCTCCGAAGCTGCCCTTTGCCTACGGGCTACGTTCTCGCATGATCCTACGCGTGCCAGTGGGTCGCAGTCGGGCAAGGACAATGTTCGCATTTCGAGCGGCGGCATTCCGAAGCGGAATGGCAGGTTTCGGCCAGACCACGTCACGCCGACCCACAAATGCGCGCAGGAGCGGACATTCGGCTTCGCGTCCATCCCGGTCATTCCGGTTGCCTCGGACGCTCCTCCGTTCCGGACATTTGCGTGGCGTCTTCGACACCGGGGTATTCGCAGGAGCGCAGGTGAGAAAAAGAAGGGCAGCCACAGACTGGAGGCTGATCGCGACGCTCAAGCCGAACAAAGTATCTCTGCCTCACAGCAATTTACGACCGTTCGAGAAGCCTAGGTCGCACGTCAGTCTGGCGCGCCTGAAGACCGACATGTGAGCGCATCTCAATTCGAGCTGGATGCAAAGCCTGAGGATACTGCCAGTATGCCTATCGCGGCGCTCGGCGAAGCCTTGTCCATAGTATACGGCGCCAGGCTTCGGCGGGACGGGGACGCGCGCCGATTTGATCTGCGATGCGTCGGGCGAAAAAACGCGGATGGTCGCTGCCGAGGTAATCGGATGTACCGCTTGTGCTCATCAGGAGGTACGACCGGCAGCGATAGGTTTGGTCCGGCGCCGATCGACTTCTGTCCTGCGTGCAATCCGTGACGACGCAGCCTCACCCGCCGTCCGCGATCAACACGCCTCGCGCGATGGCGACCCGCTCTTAGTCTTCCTCGCGCAAACCGTGTTCACCCAAGAGTCTTATGCATTCTATAAAATATCCTGTCGCAAATAATATATTTTCCTAAAATCGTCGGCTTCAGTACGGCTCCTCGCAGCGAAAGCATTTCTTGCGGAGGATCCCGTGCTCGTGCTCGACTTGCCCCTTCTCGCGCCCGCAGCGCTGTTCGCAGGTGCGGCCGCCTGTTTCTCAAAACCAGGACGTCGCCCACGCGCCGCACTCCTGCTCGCCGAACTGTCAGCCCTCACCGCGCTCGCGAGCGCTGTCGTTTGCGCTGTCATGTTAGCGGCGACAGGAGCCGGTGTTGGATCCTTGGTCGGTCTTTTCGGGGCGGGGCTCGAGGCACGCGTAGATGCGGTCAGCATCACCATGCTCGTCCTCGTCACGTTCATCGGCTGGATCGTGCTGCGCTATGCGTCGACCTACCTCGACGGCGAGGATCGGCAGGGTGCGTTCACCGGCTGGCTCTGCCTCACGCTCGCAGCAGTGCTGCTCCTCGTCACGGCCGGCAATCTCGTTCAGCTCGTCGCCTCTTGGATCGCGACAAGCCTGTTCCTCCACCGACTGCTCATCTTCTACCACGCTCGTCCCGGCGCCCGCCGAGTCGCGCGCAAGAAGTTCGTCACCGCTCGGCTCGGTGACATCGCTTTGATCATCGCCGCCGTGCTGCTGGGCCTTGCCTACCGCACGAGCGATATCGGGCAGATCCTGGACGCCGCCCGGAATGGCGAAGGCGGACGGCTCGCAGTGACAGCAGCCGGCCTGCTTGCAGCCTCCGCCCTGCTCAAGTCGGCTCAGTTTCCGACCCATGGCTGGCTCATCGAGGTCATGGAGACGCCGACGCCGGTCTCCGCCCTGCTCCATGCAGGCGTGATCAACGCGGGCGGGTTCCTGCTCATCCGATTTGCCGACGTCCTTCTTCTCGCCCCCGGCGTGCTCGCGGTTCTCGTCGCCACCGGCGGTTTCACGGCCTTGTTCGGGAGCATGGTCATGCTGACCCAGCCCTCCGTGAAAACCTCGCTGGCGTGGTCGACCGTGGCTCAGATGGGCTTCATGATCTTCGAGTGTGGGCTGGCCCTGTTCCCGCTCGCGCTGCTGCACATCGTGGCGCACTCGCTCTATAAGGCCCACGCTTCCTGCTCAGGCGG
>NZ_BACT01000594.1:0-4490 GCF_000333255.1 Methylobacterium sp. B1
GAGGATAGGCGCGCGCAATCATGCGAGCGAGGGCGAAGCCATCGTGTACGCCCGGCATCTGCACGTCGGTGAACAGCAGCACGATGCACGCGTGGTGTTCTTCGAGCACGAGCAACGCCTTATCACCGGATGCGGCCGCGAAGGTCGCAAACCCCGCTTCCTCCAGGATGTCGATTGCAGCCATGCGGACCATGCCGTCGTCGTCGACGACGAGAGCACAGGGCGCAGCGTTCGAGGAGGCATGGGTCATCTCCCCTCAATGCCGCGTTTCATGGAAAGGTCCGGGTGGAAAGACGCCAAGTTCAGCCGCCTGCCATGAGATGGACGCCCGAGGTCGTCAGCGTGCCGACCAGATCTTCATCGCCGGCGCACAGGCGAAGCACTTGATCAGCCCTCATTCGGCTTGGTGAACTTGCACTTGCCCTGCAGCGACCACGGCCCCCGCGCCCCGACCTCGGCGCAGAACGCATCGACCGCCCGGGTCACACCCGGGAAGCGGCCGCCCAAGCGGTCGTAATCGTCGGCGATCAGGAGGCCTCCAGGCCGCAGGACCGGCCACCAGGCGCGCAGGTCCGCCGCGACAGACGTCTCCTCGTGCCCGGCATCGAGATGAATGACGTCGGCGGTCACACCGCGCAGACGCAGGAGTTCCGCGGCATTCACCGAGTCGAGCGGCAACGGCACGATGTGGTCCGTCATGCCTTCACGCACCACATTGGCCAGGAAGGTCCGGTAGAGGCTCGGATAGCCATGCTCGGTGGCGAGTTCCGCGAACAGCGCCTCGTCCGCCCAGTGATCGACGGCTCCGAGCCACGTATCGACCGCGATCACGGTGCCGGTGACGTTGTGCTCGACCATGGATCGCGCGAGAAAAAGGGCGCTGGCTCCCTTCCATGTCCCGATTTCGACGGTGACGCGGGGTTGGAATTCGATCACCGCCTCTTCGAGATAGGGGTGGATGCTGCGCCAGCCTTGAAGGTCGCCGGCGCGTAGGTCCGCCGGGGGATCCGCGAAGGGGTCGCGGCCGTGCCACAGGGCGGCGATCAGGTCCTGACGGGTCATGGCACTCTGATTTGAGGGTGTTGGAAGGCCCAGGAGGGGCAGACATCCAGGAAGAGCAGTGGGGTCATCGAACGGCGCGGGCCTGCGCGTAGAGCGCCTCGCATCGGTCGAGCCAGCATGCGCGGGTGAACAGGCGCAGGACACGGCCGCGCGGGATCGGCCGCGGAATCGCGAGCGCCGCGCCGATGGCACGGGCAAGACCCGCCTGGTCCCCTGGTGCCGCGAGGGATCCGGCTTCGCCGACGACCTCCGGGACGGCGCCCCGGGCGAAGCCGGCGACCGGCAGGCCGCAGGCCATCGCCTCGATCGCCGCCAGCCCGAACGGCTCGTCCCAGCACGGTGTGGCCAGGAACACGGAGGCGCGGCCGACCTCCGCGGCCAGGGCCGTCCCGCTGAGCTGGCCGCCGTAGCGGATCGAGCCGCCGAGCAACGGCGCGACCTGGGCCGCCCAGTAATCCGGCTCTTCGATCGGGCCGAACAGGGTCAGGGGCAGGCCGGCTTGGCGCGCCGCGCCGATCGCGTGCTGCGCGCCCTTGTCGGGCGTGATCCGCGCGCACCAGACGGCGCTGCCGTCGCCGTCCGGACGATACGGCCAGGCGGCGGGATCGATGCCGTTGTGAAGCACCGAGGCCTCCGCGGGCGCCCCGTCCGGCCACCACGCGTCGAGATGCGCCCGGGAGGGCGCGGTGATCCGGTGTCCCGCGGCGGGGCTCGCCTGCACGAACCAGCGCAGGGCGTCGTAGGGCGGTACGTGCAGCGACGTGACGGTGGGCGTCGCGGCGGTGCGCCGTTTCTCCAGGGGCAGACGGCTCAGGCTGTTGTTGTGGAGCACATCGAAGCCCCCGGCAGCGATCCGGTCGCAGGCGGAAGCGTAGCCGTCGTCGAGATGAGCCTTCAGGCCTGCATCGCCCCGGTGCTCCAGGCCGGCATGGCTCCGCTCGTGATGGACCGGGATCACAGGATCCAGCGCAAAGCGCGCGTCGCTGTCGCCGGAGGCGAACAGGGCGACGCTGTGGCCCCGGGCAGCGAGACCGTCCGCGAGGCTCCACGTATAGGCTTCGAGCCCCCCCGCGAAGGGCGGGGCGATCGGATGGCGGAGATGGGCAAGGAGCGCGATCCTCACGCCGTCACCGGCGCCGGCGATTTCGCGGCGGCCCCGGCATCCGTCCGGGCCTCGATGGCGCGGATCACCGACGCCGAGTTGGTGTAGGGCTGGTGGCCCAGCTGACCAGTCAGCGCGAGGTCGGCGGCGTCGGGCCGGCGCAGGATGCGGATCGGCCGATCGGGCGTGTCGTCGATCAGGCCCATCACTTTGAAGGCGTAGAGCCAGTGGCCCATGGTGCGGTAGCCCCACTTGGCCTCGAACAATTCGGCGTTGCGCACCACACTCTCGAGGTGATGGACCGGCGGCATGTGGTGCGGGTGGTACTGGTGATAGGCGCGCGCGCCCTTGATCCAGGCGATCGGGATGCCGCTTCGGTCGAGGAGCTTGCCGAAGTCGGTGTCCTCGCCGCCGTAGCCGGTGTAGCGCTCGTCGAAGCCGCCGGTCGCCAAGAAGGTGGCCCGCCGGATCGCGAAGTTGAGCGACCAGAAGCAGCGGTAATCGTTGCAGATCTCGATGCCGGAGGCCGGGGGCCCGCGGCGGTCGGAATGCCGCTCCGCCACGGCATCGAGGCCGGCATAGTCCCAGGTCCCCTGCGTGGCGCGCTCGGGCAGATGCAGCACCTCGCCCATCAGCAGCCCGTCGAGTTCGGAAAGCCCCCGCGCGTAGTCGGCGATGAGGTCGGGCGCCGGGATGCAATCGACGTCGAGGAAGACCACGGCGTCGCTGTCGACCGCCGCCACGCCGCGGTTGCGCGCCGCCGCCAGCGGCAACTCGCGGCCCCGCACCGGAATCTGATGCACCGGGAAGCCGACCTCGGGCAGGTCGTAGGGCGTCTCCTGCATCACCGCGACGATGAAGGCGGCGGGGGGCTGCGTCTGGCGCTCCAGGCCGCGGAGCACGTTGCGCAGATGCGCCGGCCGGCCCTTCGCGAGGGTCACCACGGAGACGGTGGACATAAGGCGATCGGGCTCCGGTTGGGTTGGGGAGACGGCGGCGGTCACTCGGCGGCGATGCCTGGAAGCGGGACGGTTTCGGCGCCGGCCGGTCCGCAATCCCAGAGCGCGTCGGTCAGCCCTTCGAGCCAGCCGGCGGCGCGGGCAGCGGCGTCGGGGGCGTAGAGGCTCCGCAGGGGAGCCCCGTCGAGGGCGCGGGCGCGGGCGAGGAGGTCCCGCCAGCCCCGGAGATCACCCGGCCAGGCGGGCGCCTGCACGGCAGCGCCGAGCCGGACCAGGGCCTCGGCCTTGCGGGTCTGCTCGGCGAAGTAGCGCCATTCCGGCATCACGATCAGGCGACCGCCGACCCGGGCAACCTCGTGGACCGTGTTGTCGCCCGCCGAGGCGATCACGATGTCGGCGGCGGCGAGATAGTCGGTGACCGAGGACACCCAGCCGAGTTCGCGCAGATTCGAAAAGTCGGTCTCGTGGCCCTCGCGGTGGGTCGGCCCGAGGGTGAGCCACAGGGCGTCGGGTTCGGCGCGGGCCGCGACCGTGAGGGGCGCGAAGGGCGTGCCGCTGCCGCCGCCGCCGGTCACCGCCACCACGATCTCCCGTGCAGGATCGAGGCCGAGCTTGGCGCGGGCCTCCGCGCGCTCCGGCACCCGGTCGACGCTGGTGCACAGGCCGCCGCTGTAGAAGGTCTTGGCGCGCAGGGGTGCCGGGTAATCGTCTTGCTCCAAGCGCTCGTCGAAGGGGGCGAGCATTCCGACGCAGGCCTCGTAGGCGCCGACATGGCCGATATCGGACCGGTCGCCGTGCATGCGGATCTGCACCGCCGGCACGCTGGCGATGCGCGCGAGCAGCGCGATCTCCGCCGAGACATCGACCACGAACAGGCCGATTCCGCGCTCGTCGAGATGGTCGAGGATCGACCGCATCGTCCGGCGCATCGCGTCGAGACCCAGGGGAACGCAGTGCATCACCTGGGGCGTCGGCTCGGCGTAGAGGCGCGCCGTCGGCACGGCGGCGCCGATCATGTTGGGGAGCGCCACGATCTCGATGCCGCGGCCGAAGCCGTCGAACAGGCGTGGATCGGCGGTCAGCACCGAGACGGCCCGGTCACGAGCAAACTCGGCGGCCACCGCCATCGTGCGGTTGGCGTGGCCGCGGCCCTGATGATGAACGAAGAACGCGATCGGCTTCTTCATGGCGGTGGGTTCGGGCTCGCTCTCAAGAGAACAGGGCGTCGGGCCGCAGGGCCGCGGCGATCTCGGGTTCGGTCGGCGGGCGGATCAGGCGGATCGCGGGGGCGGCGACGTCCCAGTCGATCAGCCCGGCCGCGCGGAACTGGTCGAGCCAGTAGGTCATGCACCAGCGCCCGTGCCGCG
>NZ_BACT01000593.1:0-21101 GCF_000333255.1 Methylobacterium sp. B1
CTTCCTCTCCGTCCCTACGGGCCGCGACGCACGATCCAGACCTTGAGCGCCGCCGCACTTCTCGATGGAACGGCACCCGTCGCCGCTCTGGCGGACCGTGTCGTGGTGATCGGCGCGACGGCACTCGGGGGCAGCGACACCTTTGCGACGGCGTTCGATCCCGTGATGCCCGGCGTCGAACTGCTGGCGACCGGCATCGCCCATCTGACCACGGGCGACGGACTCGTGCGCGATGCGCGCGTTCGGCGGCTCGACGGGGTGGCGGCCGGGATTCTCGCGGGCGCTGCCGTGCTCCTGATCGCGCTGGCCCCACCGCTCCCAGCAGCCATCCTCGTACTCCTCCTGCTGGCCGCCTGGTTCGCTCTGGGCACCGTCGCCTTCAGCCAGGGCATCTGGATGAGCGCCGCCCTGCCGCTCGCAGCCGCTGGCCTGCCGACGCTCCTGTGCGCGGTGGCGCGCCAGACGCTGGATCGCCGCCAGGGCCTGAGGCTCGCGCGATCGGAGCAGGCCCTGCGCCGACTTCAACCCGCCGCGCTCGCGGAACGGCTCGCCTGGGACCCGACCTATCTGGCCGCACCCCTCACGCGCGAGATCCCGGTGCTCTTCATCGATCTGACCGGCTTCACCGGCCAGAGTGAGCGCCTGGGCCCGGTCCGCACCCGCGCCCTCCTCAAGACGTTCCACGATCTCGTGGACGAGACCGCCTCGTCGCACAAAGGCCTCGTCGTCAACTTCATGGGCGACGGCGCGATGGTCGTGTTCGGCGCCCTGGACCCCGATCCCGCGCAGGCGGAGAACGCCGTGCGGGCGGCCGGCGATCTCATCGTCCGGACTCGCGACTGGATCGCGCGCGATCCCGAACTGGCAGGCGCCGGACGGGCGCTCGACGTGCGGATCGGCGCGCATTCCGGACCGGCGATCCTCTCGCGCCTCGGCAGCGACACCAATCAGCAGGTCACGGCGACGGGCGATACCGTCAACGTCGCGAGCCGCCTGCTGGCCGTGGCGTCGGAGGCCAAGGCCCGCCTCGCCGTCAGCGCCGATCTCCTGACGGCTGCCGGCATCGTTGAGCCGGCCGGCCTCTTCGACGAGCGGCGGACGGCTTCCATCCGCGGACGGTCCCAACCCATCGCGGTTTGGTTGACGCGCGAACCTGCGCGGCTGCCATAGATCCCGCGCCACGCCGCGTTTCCGGGCCTCTGTGACCGCGGTCACAGCGGTCGGACATCGTCAGGCGCAGAGTGCTGTCACCCCAACAGGGAGAAGCACGATGAAGACGACTTCGACGAAGACGATGATGGTCGCAGGTCTCGCAATCGCGACACTGGCCGGCGGTGCCGCCAGCGCCGATGCCCGCGGGTTCGGTCACGGCGGATTTGGTTACGGCAACTTCGGCCATCACGGCGGCTTCGGCCATCGCGGATTCGGGTACGGTCGCTTCGGAAACGGCGGGTTCGGCCACCATCGATACTTCCACCACCGTGGCTACCGTCGGCACTTCGGCGGGTTCGACTGGAATTATCCCACGGGTGGCTACTTCCTGAGCTCGGATTTCAGGGATTACCGCGTCGTCTACAACCCCTTGTTCTTCGGACACGAGCGCGTCTGCAGCTGACGGAGCATCCGTCTTCGGCTGATTGAGGCCCCGGTGCGCGATCGGCCGCCGCTGCACCCGCAGCGGCGGCCGGTTGGCCGACGTCGTCACACCAAAGCTTGCCGTGACGACGGGACGGGAGCCGGCACCCCGGACCCATTCATCCCGAAGACGCCGCCCGAATATCGAAATTCAAACCGCAACCGCATTAGACATGAGCCGAGCGGCAGCGCGGAGCGGTCGTGACTTTGTCGCCGCCGCAGCGCGTTCGCTTGAAGGCGTGCACGCGACCGTGGTGATGGTGGTCCCACCAAGGAAGATGTCGGTGCCGCGTTCCGGGCGCGCCGCGCGTCCGAGGCTGTGCCAGGGAGCAGGGCGATGACGGCGACGAGGACATCGGGACGTGCAGAGGAGCCAATCGAACCCGCAATGGGCCGCGCGACCCCTGATTTCTACGCGAGCCTGCCCCGGTTTACCGCCTTCTCCAGCCTCATGGATCCAGGCCTCTATCGGCCGCTTCCCACGACCTGGTGGCTGGGTGTGACTGATGTCGTCGGCTCTCAGCAGCAGATCGGGCTCGGCCGCTACAAGGCGGTCAATGCGGCCGGCGCAGCCATCATCGCGGCCGTTTCGAATGCCCTCGGCCGGCGCGCGTTCCCGTTCGTCTTCGCCGGCGACGGGGCAAGCTTCGCGATTGCCCCGGAAGACGTAGACGCCGCCAGAGAAGCGCTGGCCGCAACGGCCGTCTGGGTCGGCGAGGCGCTGCAGCTCGAGTTGCGCACCGCTCTGGTACCGGTCTCAGCCGTGCGCGATCGCGGGCTCGACGTGCGCGTCGCGCGCTACGCGCCCAGTGCTCACGTGTCCTATGCCATGTTCAGCGGAGGCGGCCTGCCCTGGGCAGAGACCGCCATGAAGGCCGGCGACTATGCCGTCCTACCGGCTGAGCCCGGTAGCCAGCCCGACCTGACCGGCCTCTCCTGCCGCTGGCAGGCAATCCGTCCCCGCCACGCGTTGATTCTCTCGCTCATGCTCGTGCCGCAGCACAGCGGCGACGCGCCGGCCTTCCGGCAACTCGTGCAAGAAATCCTGCACAGTGTGGAGATCAGTGCCGAGGTCGCACATCCGATGCAGGATGAGGGACCGCAGATGCACGGACCGTGGGCGGGCCTGGATCTTGAACTGCGCGCCATGCCGGGCTCCCGTCGGAGCCGCCTCTGGCGCAAGCTTCACCTCGTGGCACGATCGATCCCCGAATACCTGATTTACCGCATCGGCTTGCGGGTGGGAGGGTTCGATCCGGCCGCGCTTCGGCACGAGATCGTCGGGAATACGGACTTCCGCAAATACGATGATGCGCTGCGGATGACGCTGGACTGCACAGAGGCCTTCGCGGATCAGCTGGAGGCGCAGCTCGCCGGTGCGGAGGCGCGGGGGATCTGCCATTTCGGGCTGGAACGGCAATTGGCTGCGCAGTTGACCTGCATCAGCCCTCCGGTGCCCGGCCGCGGGCACATGCACTTCATCGATGGCGCTGGCGGAGGCTACGCCGCGGCCGCCGCAAGGCTGAAGGCTCGGGCGGCAAGCGTCGGGGCCGTGGTGCCGACCAGCCCGTGAGGGGGCTGTGAAGCCTGGCTGCTGCCGGATGAAGCGCGGGCGCTCGGGACGACCTACCTCGAGCGGCGTTCAGGATCACTGTGCAGCACCGCATCGGCGAGCGTTTGGTCGATGACGGGACCTTCGCGGTCGGCGCCAGCCTGATCGGTGCCGCTGCATGCGAGCGGCGACCGGTGGAAGCCGCGAAAATCTTCACCGTGTCGGTTCTTCTCCGGCCTGGGATCTTTGCGGAAGAGATGTCCGCTTCGGAGCGTTCTCGAAACAAGCTGAATGACCGGGATGGGCGCATTGCTGCCGGGCTGGTTCCGAAGTCCCTCGGTTTAGAAGCCGAGGGGCCAAACGCTCAAATTTCCGTCCCTTCTGCCAAGGTCAAAGCATCCTCGACATCGACACCGAGGTACCTAGAGGCTGTTACGGACCTACGGCTGCGCCAGTTTCGGAGGGATGCAGTCCCGTCACGCCTATCCGTCTGATGTCAGCGATGAAGAGTGGGCGCTGGTCGCCCCCTACCTGACCTTGCTTCCCGAAACGGCCGCTCAACGCGAGCACAGTCTGCGGGAGGTGTTCAACGGGCTGCGCTACGTGGTGCGATACGGCGTGGCTTGGCGTGCGATGCCCCACGATCTGCCGCCCTGGCACGCCGTGTACGATCAAGCCCAACGCTGGTTGAGGGCGGGCTGCTTCGAGACCTTGGTCCACGACCTGCGCGCCGTGCTGCGCCTGGCTTCGGGCCGGACCGAGGAACCTTCGGCCGTGGTCCTCGACAGCCGGACGCTGCGCTCGACGCCGGAGAGTGGGGCCCGCGCCGTTTGGGACGGCCATAAGCGCACCCGGGGTTCGAAACTGCACGCGGCCGTCGATACGCTCGGGCAGGTGCTGGCGTTGCACGTCACGCCCGCCAATGCCGATGACCGCGCCGCCGTGGCAACATTGGCTGATGCCGTGCAGGAGGCGACCGGCGACAGCGTGGATCTCGCCTACGTCGATCAGGGCTATACCGGCGAGCGTGCGGCGAAGGCGGCAGCCGATCACGGCATCGCCCTGGAGGTCGTGAAGCTACCCGAGACCAAGCGCGGCTTCGTCCTGCTGCCACGCAGATGGGTCGTCGAACGCGCCTTTGCTTGGATGGCCCGTTTCCGCCGACTGGCTCGTGACTACGAGCGCTTGCCCGCCACTCTGGCCGGATTGCACCTCGTCGCCTTCAGCGTCCTGCTCCTCCGCAGGGTCGCCGACTTCGCTGCAGTCCGTAACAGCCTCTAACCGGCTCTCGATCTTTGCATGGCCGGGCAGGATCTGAACGGCACGCAGGTTGCCGGTCCGCTTGTCGATCAACGACGCCTTTGTTCGACGCAGGAAGTGGGTGCCGTAATCCTCGTTCCGCAGACCGATGCCCGCGACCCACTCGTCGACCAACCGCGCATACTGCCGGGTGCTGATGTGCGTGATGCCGTCGAGCCTGCTCGGGAACGCATCGTCGTCGAGCGTTCCACCCCGGGCCTCCAGCCATGCCAGGATGCTGGTGCGAGCAGGCTCGAGAAGCTCGAACAGCACTGGCCGGCCGGTCTTTCGCTGAATGACGATGGCCCGGCTGCGGACACGACCGCCGCCGACAAGATCGCTGATCTTCAGCTTGACGATATCCCCGAATGGCCCAGACCTGCTGAGGTTTAAGCGCTCGCTTAGCGCCAAGCTTGCGACCCGCATTCCAGGCCGATCGGCCTTGCGTTGCCGGATCGTGTCCGGAGTGTTCCATCGTCTGTCTCCTCGCCGGCCCATGCCGACCAGGCGAGAAGACACCCGATCCGATGCCCCTGGGGTGAGGTCAGACTAAGCGGACGGGCCGGTTGCGACCCAACCCAGCCGTGTGGTCAGCCGCAGGCGCTTGCCGAAAGCTGCCGTCGGTTGGACGCAAGTCAAGCGACCTGGTCAGCCTGAGGCGTCGCTCTATCTGGATCGCGTCTAGAAATCGTTCGTCGTGACTGACGACGAGTAGGGCACCGTCATATGCGGCAAGCCCCGCCTCGACAGCCTCGATCGAGTCAATATCGAGATGATTCGTTGGCTCGTCTAGGATGAGCAGGGGCGGCGGAGCCCGACCGCCCAGAACACAGGCGAGGCCGGCACGGAGCATCTGCCCACCGCTCAAACTGTGCACGAACTGCAGAGAGGCATTCGCCCGGAACTGGAACCGGGCCAGCGCTGCCCGGCAGGCATTCTCACCTTCGGTTGGATTGAGCCGCTTGAAATTCTCTAGGATTGTCTCGCCTGGATCAAGCAGACTGACCTGTTGATCCAGAATCACGGAGTTAACATAGAGCGCGACTTCACCAGACCAAGGTTTCAACAAACCTGTAAGAAGGCGCAAAAGCGTCGACTTGCCGGACCCATTCGGTCCAACAAGTGCCACGCGCTCTGGACCGACGATCGCGAGAGACGTATCACGGAGTACGGGCGCGTCTGGGGCATATCCCGCGGTAACCTTTTCCAGCACGAGAACCCGCCGGTTGGCCGACAGGCCCGTCGGCGCGAGCGTCACCCGAAGTTGCTGCAGGGCCTCAAGTTGTTCGCGCGCAACGGCGGCACTGGCGTTGGCCTCGGCCAGTCGATTCTCTGCCAGACGGGCTTGGACGCCACCGGTCGCCTCGCTGCGGTTTTTCTGCGCGCCGAGCAGGATGCGCGGCGCATCGCCTTTGGTGGCGGCGCGTGCACCAACGCTGTCCTTACGAGCCTTGCGCTCGGCAGCAACCTGTGCTGCACGAGCGGCGGCGGCCACTTGCTTCTCGGCATCGGCGAGGTCGTGCTCAGCGGCCGCGAGCTTCAGATCCTTCTGCGCACGGTATGCACTCCAGCCGCCACCGTATCGGCTAGTGGCAAGCGCCGTGACCTCCACAATCGTGTCCATACTCTCGAGAAGAGCCCGATCATGGCTGACGACGAGCGCTCCACCGCGCCAATCGGCCAGCAGAGCGGCAACTGCGTCCCAACCCTTTCGATCGAGGTTGTTCGTAGGCTCATCGAGCAGCAGGAAGTCTGGTCGAGAAAATACTAAGGCGGCGAGCGCAGCACAGGTGCGTTGCCCGCCTGACAGGCTCGCGAGAGGCGTGTCGAGTGCAATCGCCAAGCCGAAGCGAGCGAGCGCGGCCTCAAGCCGTGCTTCCAGCGTCCAATCGGCATCGGCCAGATCCTCTGCGTCGGCCTCGCCGCGCTCGGCTCGACGCAGCACCGCAAGATCGCGCCGGACGCCAAATAGGTCGGCGACACATTCAGATGCGTCCACGTGGACAAGCTGGCGCATGACGCCCAAGCGGCCGTGCCGCGAGACCGACCCGGCACTCGGTCGGAGATCGCCCGCGATCAAGCGGAGCAGTGTCGACTTGCCAACGCCGTTACGTCCAACCAGGCCGGTCCGCTCGGGACCGAAGGCGAGATTGATGTCTGAAAAGAGCGGGCGGCCGTCTGGCGTCGACCAGGAAAGGCGCGAAAGCGTGATGAACGCGGACATGGATCTATTCCCGAAACAGGCTTGGATAAAAAGCAGGTTCGGGCGAGGATCACATGGCGAGACGGCACTCTGATAAGCGGCTGCGAACTAGACTCACAATCCATGAGGCGCAAGGCGCTCGGCGAAATCACAGTCATCGCCGGGAGCCGTGTGGTTTCTCTGCACCGGATTCTCTCAGCGCGCGTAGCGTGTGAAGACGTAGTCGCGGTCTTTCACACGCGCTTCGTGACACGCGAAGCAGGTTCGGTGCTCCGCTTCGTCGGCCGGCTTACCGTCGACGAAACGCCCGAAGCCCCAACCACCCGAGGCCGGGTAGCGCTTCGAGTCCTTCATCATCACCTGCACGGTCGTCGCCATCCCCGGCACGGTGGCCGCCTCGAACTCGGGCGAGGCCACATGCTTCCAAGCCAGCTTCACCAAAACCGTCCCGTCAGGGAACGGCAGCGTGCCGCGCGTGTAGGCTTCCGCCGCCACCGCGTTTCCCAGGACGACGCGCAGCTCGTTGAGTGGTTCACCCTCCGAGGCCGGGGCGATGAGAAGCCACCTGCGATAGCCGTCTGGGATCGTGACACCATAGATTGGTGAGGCCGGCTTTCCGACGTCCTGAGCAGTGCCGGCTGACACAAGGGCGAACCCGGCGGTGAGACGGGCTGCCGCGGCCAGCAGCCGCCGGTGCATGCGGAAATCAGAAGCCATCGACGTCGACCACCGCACGCGCGAAAGCCTGCGGCGCTTCCTGCGGGAGATTGTGACCAATGCCGCCGGTGATCAGGCGGTGCTCGTAGCGGCCGGCAAACTTCCTGGCGTAAGTCTCGGGCTGCGGATGCGGGGCGCCATTTGCGTCCCCCTCCAGAGTGATGGTCGGCACGCGAATGTCCGGCGCTTGCGCCAGCCGGTTCTCCAGGGCCTCGTATTGCCGTTCCCCTTCGGCAAGGCCGATCCGCCACCGGTAGTTGTGGATGACGATGCTGACGTGGTCCGGATTGTCGAGGGCCTGAGCGCTCCGCTCGAAAGTCGCGTCATCGAAACGCCACCCCGGTGAGGCAGTCTGCCAGATTAGTCGGGCGAAATCCTTCCGATATGCCTCGTAGCCGGCCCGTCCCCGGCTGGTGGCGAAGTAGAATTGATACCACCAAGACAGCTCGGCCTTCGGCGGCAACGGCTTCTTGCCGGCCTCCTGATTGCCGATCAGATAGCCGCTCACCGAGACCAGCGCCTTGCACCGCTCCGGCCAGAGCGCCGCGACGATGCCGGCCGTCCGCGCTCCCCAGTCAAAGCCGCCGAGAACGGCCCGGGCGATACCGAGGGCGTCCATCAAGACGATGACATCGACAGCCAGTGCGGCCTGCTCACCGTTACGGACCGCGTCGTGGGCTAAGAAGCGGGTTGTGCCGTAGCCGCGGAGATGGGGGATGATCACCCGGTACCCGGCTGCAGTGAGGATCGGGACGACCTCCGCGAATGCGTGGATGTCGTAGGGCCAGCCGTGCAGCAAGATGACCGCCGGGCCATCGGCCGGGCCGGCTTCGACATATCCGACGTTGAGCACGCCGGCATCGATCTGCTTCAGCGTGCCGGGCATGGGACCGGCCTTCGCGATGGACGCAGTCTCCCCGCGTGCAACACCGACGAGCCCCACTTCCGCGACGGCGACGGTCGCTACAGCGGTCCCGAGGAGTCGGCGGCGGCTCCAAGTGTGGGTATCGGGATGGATGTCCCTCGGCATGAGCAGCTCCCTGACTTGGCGTCTTCGATGCTTCACGGACTGCCCTAAGCCGCGGTGGCGCGCTTTGAGAGGGCATTGGCGCGCTCTTGAGAGCATCATGATTTATGCGGGAGACCATGCGTGCTAAGCCATCGCGCGCTGCCGCGGACGCCTCGTGATCTACCGGTTCGGACCCTTCACCCTTGATGCTACCCGGCGCGAGCTGAGCACGGACGGGACCCTTGTCGCCGTCGAGCCTCAGGTTTTCGACGTTCTCAAGTTCTTGATCGAGGCGCGCGACCGGGTAGTCACCCGCGACGACCTGCTCGAGGCAGTCTGGCACGGCCGTATCGTTTCCGAGGCGACGCTCGGCAGTCGCATCAACGCCGCCCGCGCCGCGATCGGCGACACCGGCGCGGCGCAGCAGCTGATCCGAACCCTGCCCAGGAAGGGCCTGCGCTTCGTCGCTCCTGTCCAGGAGGTCGCCGACGGCAGCGCCCGGACAGAGGAAGCCATTGGCGTGGCGCACGGCGCGCTCCGTTTTGCGCGGTTGCCGGCAATCGCCGTCCTGCCCTTCTCGAATCTCAGCGGCGACCCAGCGCAGGACTATTTCGGCCAAGGCATGGCCGAGGAGATCATCGTTACCCTCTCCCGAAGCAGCGGCCTGTTCGTGATCGCTAGCAATTCTTCCTTCACCTACCGGGGTGCCAGCATCGATATTCGCCAAGTCGGGCAGGAACTCGGCGTCGGCTACGTGCTCGCGGGCAGCGTGCGCCGGAGCGCTACGCGGCTGCGCATCACCGGCCAGCTCATCGACGCTGCCTCCGGAGCCTACATCTGGTCTGATCGCTTCGACGGGGATCCGGAGGACGTGTTCGACCTGCAGGACCGAGTGGCGGAGTGCGTCGCCGCGGTCATCGAGCCTACCCTCCAGCGCGCCGAGCTCGGCCGCCTGCAGCGGGAACGCCCGGTGCAGCTCGACGCCTACGACCTTACCTTGCGGGCCTACGCCCATTTGGCCGCGTTCACCGCGGAGAGCCTGTTAGCGGCGCTGGATCATTTCGACCAAGCCCTGGTCGTGGACCCAGACTACGCGCAAGCCCTGGCCGCGGCCGCCTACACGCGCGCGCAATGCCACTTCCAAGGGTGGATGCATCAAACGGACACCGACCGCAGGGCCGCCGTCAGCGCGGCGTGGCGCGCCGTCGAGATCGCGCCCGAAGACGCTCAAGTGCTCTGGATGGCGGCGTTCGCCATCTGGAACATGGCTGGAGTCGACCGCGAGCGCGCACGCATTCTCTTTCGCCGCTCGCTGCTCATCAACCCCAACTCGGCGATGGCCCTGACCCTGGCAGGCTGGATCGAGACTATGTGCGGCAACCGGGACGAGGGCCGTGCGATGGCACTGCGCGCGCAAAAGCTCAACCCGCGAGACCCGCGCGGTTGGCTCATGTCCGGCGTTCTTGCCCTCGCCTCGGTCATCGACGAGGATTATGCGGAAGCTGCCCGCTTGGCTGAGCAGGCGCTGGCCCAGAACGGCCGCTTTGCCGTGGCCTTACGTGTCCTAGCGGTTGCTCTCGTAAAGCTCGGTCAGACCGAGCAGGCGCGCATCGCTGTCAGAACACTGCTTCGTGTCGAGCCGGACCTGACAGTAAGCGCGTTCTTCGCCCGTATCCCAGTTCCACTCGCCAGCATGGCAAGGACTTATGCCGAGTCATTGCAGATCGCCGGCTTGCCGGAGTGAACAATACGCGAGCGATCGCCAACGAACGGATTCTTGCGGGCGCGGGTGATTCCGTCACAATGACGTCCTGCTCCCTTCCGTCTGCCCACTTGGAAGCCTCGTGAGGACGTGTCCGCATCAGAGAGATTGACCTTCGTTCCTGTGTGTCCGGCATGGGCGCCCAGCCGAACGGCCAGTTCTGCGCGTGATCGCGATGGGGCGTGACGTAGTCTGGCCGAAAGCCGTCGGTTTGCTCCGAAAAAGCCCCTGAAAAGCGGACAGCTTCCTCTCGACCCTACCTGGTCTTTTGGGCTTCCCGGCGTGATGGCTTCGCGCGGACGCAGAGCTCAAGATAATTCAGAGCTAAAGCTGAGCGAAAGCCGCTAGTGATTCCTGATGAAGGCGAACACGCAGATAATCTGTCCTAGAAAATTCGTCTCGATTGGATCATCTGCTTTGCGGCCCACGGCGATCATGGAATGGATCGACTCGAACCACGTTCGATCAGCCGCCCCCGGAGGGAAATCGTCTCGTCCGGCAACGTCCTGTCTCGCATCCGCGCTTGCAACAGGTCGAGCGCTCGGCTGATCATCGGCCCGATGGGCTGCTCGACCGTCGTCAGATTGTAGATCGGCCGGGCCGATTGTGGCAGGCCGTCGAAGCCGACGACCGCGATGTCCCGGCCGACGGCGATGCCGGCCAAGCGTAGGGCATCGAGGACGCCGTAGGCCATGATGTCGCTCACGGCGTAAACCGAGTCGGGGCGCTCTGCCATCGTCAAAGCCGCGATTTGCTGGCCCGCCGCGAAACCGCCCTCGTAACAGGATTGGCCGTCGAGGCGGAGCACCGGCGGATGGCCGGCGGCCTGCATGAAGGTCGTGAACCCGGCGTCGCGCTCGCGGGCGGTCGAGGATGGGGTCGAGGTGCGGACCAGAGCTGTTCGGCGCCGCCCCCGGCGGAGGAGCAACTCACCGAGTTGCACGGAGCCGAATTCGTTGTCGCACACCACCGCACAGGTATCCGCCTGCGCGACGCGGTTGACCATGACGACCGGCACGGCGTTCGCCGCGCAGACCGCTCCGACATGGGACGGCAGATCCACCGAACTGATGAGGCACCCATCGACCTGATACTGGAGCAGGGCGTCCGCCATACTGTTCTCCAGGGGGCCGGGGCCCGCGTGGATGACGAGCAGGCGCATTCCGCGCTCGCCGATCTGGCGCACCGCCTCGTAGAGCAGCTGAGTATAGAAGGGATTCGTGATCGGGCCGACGACGACCCCGATCAACCCACTCTGTCCCGAGGCCAGGGCCCTCGCCGAGGCGTAGGGCGTATAGCCGAGTTCCGACGCCACCCGCGCGATGCGCGCGCGGGTCTCGGGCGAGATCCGCTTATCGCCCTTCAACGCGCGGGAAATGGTCGAGGGGGCGACCCCTGCCGCCTCCGCGACGGTCACGATCGTCGCTCTCCGCTCGCTCATCCCTGCCTCGTGTTTGTTGCCGTTTCATGCGCAAAAATTTGCGCATAGTTGCGCACCGCAACAACGAAATATCCGGCTTTTGGCGCCCGATACGTGCCCCGTTGCGTTGACGGGCCCCGTCGATCGAAATAATTCTGACGATCAGTTGAGCAAACGTTTGCGCAAAGTCGGGCCGCATCGGTCCTCAGTCCGGTGGGGCGGCGATATCGCAACGAACAGGGAGGTCGCGGGGTGAGCGACACGCGCCAGATCAAGATGGTGGGGTTCATGCAGGCGCAGAACTGCTCCATTGCCCCGGGGTCCTGGCGGCACCCGGGCGGTGCCACGGATTTTACGACCCCGGAGTACTTCCAGCGCCTTGCCCGCGTCATGGAGGAGGGCAAGTTCCACCTCACCTTCTTCGACGACCGGCTTGCTATGCCGGATATCTATGCCGACGACTACCGCGACGCGGTCTCCAACGGCGTTCGGGCCGTGAAGATGGACCCGTTCTGCATCCTCACCATGATGGCGGCCGTGACCAGCCGCCTCGGTGTCGGCGTCACGTATTCCACGACCTATTACGAGCCGTTCCACGTCGCGCGCCTGTTCGGCACCCTGGATCTCATGAGCAAGGGGCGGGCTGCCTGGAACGTCGTGACGTCGCTCAACAACTCCGAGGCCGCGAATTTCGGGCGCACGGAGCACCTGCCTCACGACCTTCGCTACGACCGGGCGGACGAGTTCATGGAGGTCGTCATGGGCCTCTGGGACAGCTGGGAGGACGGGGCGATCGTCCTCGACAAGCAGACCGGACAGTTTGCGGATCCCGCCAAGGTTCATGCCCTGAACCACAAAGGACAGTACTTCGCGGCCAAGGGCCCGCTGCCGGTGCCCCGCTCGCCACAGGGCCACCCGGTGCTGATCCAGGCCGGTCAGAGCGGCCGCGGCCGGTCTTTCGCGAGCCGCTGGGGCGAGCTGATCTTCGTCGTCTATCCGAACCTCGAAGCCGGCCGGAAGCAGTACCGGGAGCTCAAGAGCGCGATCGCAGCGGCGGGGCGGGATCCGAACAGCGTGAGCGTGTGCCCGGCCTGCTACGTCGTCGTCAGCGACAGCCAGGCCGCCGCCGAGGAGCGCCGCGAATACATCCGCGCCCTCGCCAAGCCCGTCGATGCCGTCGTGCTGCTCTCCGAGGCGCTCAACTTCGATTTTGACTCGAAGGACCCGGATTCGGAATTCACCGACGAGGAGCTGACGCGCCTGTCCTGGAGCGGCTTCCGGGACCGGGTCGTCGCCCTCAGCGGGAAGCAGAATCCCACCGTCCGCGACTTCGTCCACTTCTCCGGACGCGGCACGATCGGCGAGTTCCCGATCTTCTGCGGCACGGCCAAATCCATCGCCGACCAGATGGAGGAATGGTTCCAGGGCGGAGCCTGCGACGGCTTCGTGCTCGCGGCGACCCACGCGCCCGGCGCCTTCGAAGACTTCACCCGCTACGTCGTGCCGGAACTGCAGCGGCGTGGCCTCTACCACAAGGACTACGCCGGCACGACGCTGCGGGAGAATCTCGGTCTTCCGCGTCCCCAGGCCGGGGACTGGCGCAAGGTTGGGAGTTCGTCATGAGTGCATGGCTCAAGCCGAAGCGGGTCGACGACGCGGCACATGTCGACCCGGACGAGTTCCGCCGCTGCATGCGGGAGGTTCCGGGCGCCGTCGCGATCATCACCTGCGGCGAACCTGGCGCGCGGACCGGCCTGACGGCGACGGCGGTCTGCTCCCTCACCGATGCGCCGCCGACGTTGCTCGTCTGCGTGAACGGAACGGCCAGCGCCCATCCGGTGATCTGCCGGACGGCGCGGTTCGCGGTCAACATCCTGGCCGAGGCGGACTTGGCGGTCGCGGGCCTCTTCGCGGGCCGGACCGGGCTCAAGGGCGAGGACCGCTTCGACCAATTGACCTGCACGCAGGCGCCGGACGGGTCGCCGATCATCGAGGATGCCCTGGCGAGCTTCGATTGTGCGCTGGAGGCGGAGCATCGCTACGGCACCCACTCGGTGTTCATCGGCCGCGTCCTGTCGGCGGCGACCAACCCGCGGCGCAACCCCCTTCTCTACCTCGACGGCCGGTTCGGCACCTTCACCGAGACCGCCGCCAACGCCTCGTCCCGGTGACGACGCCCCACAGCAGGAGCAGCTCGTGAACGAATTTCGGATGCTCTCCACCAGCGGGATCCTCGGCTACGGTTTCGCCGAGGAATCGCTGAAGATCGGCATGACGTGGGAGCCGCACGTCATCGGCTGCGATGGCGGCAGCACCGATCCCGGACCGTACTATCTCGGCTCCGGCAAATCCTTCACCTCGCGGCTCTCCGTGAAGCGCGACCTGCGCCTGATGCTGATGGCCGCGGTCGCGGCGCGCATCCCCTGCATCATCGGCACGTCGGGCGGCGCGGGCGGCGAGCCCCACCTGCAGGATACGGCCGCCCTCGTGCGGGAGATCGCCCGCGAGGAGGGCCTCTCGTTCAAGATGGCCCTCATCCATTCCGAGCAGCCCAAGGATTGGCTGTGCGACCGCATCGCCGAGGAGAAGACCCGGCCGCTCGGCAAAATGAAGCCCCTGGATCAGGCGACCGTCGACCGCGCCGAGCGCATCGTCGGCATGATGGGGCCTGAGCCCTTCGCCCGCGCCCTCGACGAGGGGGCCCAGGTCATCCTCGCGGGCCGCTCCAGCGATCCGGCTCAGTGGGCCGCCCCGGCCATGCGCGCCGGCATCCCGCCCGCGCCCGCCTGGTACGCCGGCAAGATGCTGGAATGCGGCGCGGAGCCGACCATCCCGAAGGAGCCGGACAACATCTTCCTCCGGGTCCGCGACGATCACATCGTCTGCGAGCCGCCGAACCCGATCCGCCGCTCGACGCCGCTCGCCGTGGCGAATTTCGCCCTGCACGAGAACGCGAGCCCGATCCATCACACCGAGCCGGGCGGGCTCCTCGATACCAGCGCCTGCACTTTCGAGGCGATCAGCGACCGCGCCGTCAGGGTCGGCGGCATGACCTGGACACCCGCCTCGACCTACACGGTGAAGCTCGAAGGCGTGGAGCGCGTCGGCTACCGGGCGATCACGATCTGCGGCACGCGGGACCCGGTGCTGATCGGTCAGATCGACAGCTACCTCGAAACCCACCGCAGGACGGTGGCGACGAAGGCCGCCTCGTTCGGCGTCCCGCCCTCGGACTACACGATGGTGGTGCGGACCTACGGCAAGGACGGTGTGATGGCTGCCTGGGAACCCCAGAAGGCGATCACCTCGCACGAACTCGGCTTCGTCGTCGAGATCGTCGGCCGGACCCAGGACATCGCCAACGCCGTCGTCGCGATGGCCCGCACCTCGATGCTGCATGCCGACTTCGCGGGCCGCCTCTGCAAGGAGGGCAACATGGCCTTCCCGTTCAGCCCGTCGGACATCGAACTTGGGGCGATGTACCGCTTCAGCATCTTCCACGTGGTCGCGCCGAAAGACCCGTACGAGATGTTTCCGATCGAATACGAGACGGTAAGAGGGTATCATGCCGCGCATCGGTGACATCGCACAGATCTGCAAGAGCAAGAACGCCGCCCCGTTCCTCGTGACGATCGACGTCTTGTTCGAAGACCATGACGTCTACAGACAGGTGAAGGCGACCGGCGTGCTCAACGCAGCCCTGTTCGCCAAGCTCTATGGCGTCGCGGAGGAGGACGTGCTGTTCACGCCCTACGACACGGCTGCCGCCTTCAAGGCGACCCTCCCGCGCCTCGTGCCGGCCGGCGACATCGGCGACACGGATGTCTACGGCGCCCAGCAGCACGCGCCATTGCTCGACGTCGAGATTCCGATCGACCGGCCATCGCCCGCCTGAACCATCCGATCGTCACTGCCGACAAGAGCAAGGACAGACAGGGAGGGACATGGCCATGCAAAGGCAGAGCATGGACACGCGCAAGGTCGCGTTGGCCAGCTTCATCGGTTCGACCCTCGAATGGTACGACTTCTTCATCTTCGGGACGGCCGCCGCTCTCATCTTCAACAAGCTCTTCTTTCCGGCCGCGGACGCTACGACCGGCATGATTGCCTCGTTCGCGACCTTCGCGGTGGGGTTCGTGGCGCGGCCGATCGGCGGCATCGTCTTCGGGCATTACGGCGACCGGATCGGCCGCAAAGCCATGCTGGTGCTGAGCCTCGGCATGATGGGCGCGGTGACCTTCCTGATCGGCTTGCTGCCGACCTACGAGACGGTCGGGCTCTGGGCGCCGGTCCTGCTCACCGCCCTTCGCTTCTTCCAGGGCTTCGCCGTCGGCGGGGAGTGGGGTGGCGCCACGCTCATGGTTGTGGAGCACGCGCGGCCGGAGCGGCGGGGATTCTACGGAAGCTGGCCGCAAATGGGGATTCCTGCGGCCCTTCTGCTGTCCTCCGGCGTCATGGCGGTTGTGACCGCATTGACGAGCCCGGAGCAATTCGCCGACTGGGGCTGGCGCGTGCCGTTCCTGCTGAGTGGCCTGCTCCTCGTCGTCGGCATCGTCATTCGCCGCCGTCTGGCCGAGTCGCCGAGCTTCCAGCGGCTCAAGCAGTCAGGGCGGCGGGAAGCCCTGCCGATCGGCGCGATCATCGGGCATCGCAAGCGCCTGACGGCCCTGGTGATCGGCTCCCAGGCCGCTGAAAACACCTCCTTTCACGTCTTCGCCGTCTGGGCCCTCGCCTACATGACGACCGCCATCGGGGTGCCCCGGCCCGTGGTGCTGAACGCCCTCATGATCGCCGCCACGGCCTGCCTCGTGGCGCAGCCGTTCTTCGGTGCGCTGTCCGATCGCATCGGCCGCAAGCGCGTCTTCGCCGGCGGGATGGTCTTCACCGGGCTGTTCATCGTGCCGTTCTTCCTGCTGATCGGGACCGGCAGCGCGACTCTCATTACTTTGGCGCTCGTCGGCGGCCTCGTCTTCGGGCAAGCGACCACGCAGGCGGTCCAGCCGAGCCTGTTCGCCGAGCAGTACGAGGCTCCGATCCGCTACAGCGGCGTATCCGTCGCCTACCAGTTTGCCACGGTGATCTGGAGCGGTCCGACGCCGGTCCTCGCGGCGGCGCTCTGGGCCTGGTCGGGGAGCTGGTGGCCGCTCGCCGGCTACATAGCCGCCGCGTCCGTGGTGTCGGTGCTGTGCATTCGGCCGCTGCGCGAGGCTGCAGGTCACGAACTCGGCGCCGTCGCGTCCGGGACGGGAGAGCCCGACGGCTTCGTCCTGCGGGAGGCGGTGGCATGACGTTCCGGGTCGGGCGCGCGACCGTCACGCCGATCGTCGAGATGGTCGATTCGAGCTTCGATTTGCTGCGCTTCTTCCCCCTTGCGACCGAAGCGGAGATCGCGGCCCACGAACACTGGATGGCCCCCCACCATTTCGATCCGGCAAGCCGGCGCATCCTGCTCTCGATGCATTCCTGGCTCGTGGAGACCGAGGGCAAGCGGATCCTGATCGACGGTTGCGTCGGCAACGGCAAGGTTCGGGACGCCCGGCCCGACTGGTGCAACCTGTCGACCGCATTCCTGGACCGCCTCGCGGAAGCCGGGGCCACCCCGGATGACATCGACTACGTTCTGTGCACGCATCTCCATGCCGACCATGTCGGCTGGAATACGCGGCTCATCGACGGGCGCTGGGTGCCGACCTTTCCGAACGCAACCTACGTGTTCGGTCGGACGGAGCACGCGTTCTGGCAGGCCGAACACGAGAAAGGCGCGCGCGGCCCGCATCTCCAGGCTTACCGCGACAGCGTGCTGCCTATCCTCGAGGCGGGGCGCGCCCTCGTCGTCGATGAGGATCACGTCCTCGAAGGCGTTCTCCACCTCGCGCCGGCGCCCGGCCACACGCCGGGGCACGTGGCGGTCTGGCTCCACTGCGGACCGGAGGCCGGGGCGTTCACGGGCGACATCATTCATCACCCCGTCCAGGTGTTCCATCCCGAATGGAGCTGCATGGGCTGCATCGACCCGGCCACGGCCGCGCTGACGCGCCGCCGGCTTCTGGCGCAGTTGGCGGAAGCGGAAGGCGTCCTCTTCCCAGGGCACTTCATGGCGCCCCACGCGGCACGCATCGCGACGCGTGGCGATGGCTTCGCCTTCCGGTTTCTCTGCGAGGAGGCCGAAGCGGACGGCTGAAGCTTCAGCCCGGACGACCTGGAGACACCACAACGACCCCGGGCCGATGCGGTTCGGCGGCGAGGGAGGACGCAACCATGACGAGATCGTCCATCGGGCATCGCCTGGATAGTTTGCCCCGAAGCAGGTTTCACACGCGCATGCTGTTCCTCGTCGGAGCAGGCATGTTCTTCGACGGGTTCGACATCTACCTCGCCGCCGGGGTCCTCGGAGCCCTGGTCCGCGAGGGACTCTCGGACGTCGACCGGAACGCGTGGTTCATCTCGGCGACGTTCGCGGGCATGACCGTCGGCGCCTGGCTCGCGGGCATCCTGGGGGACCGCTATGGACGGCGTTTCACCTACCAGTTCAACCTCGCGATCTTCGGGATCGCCTCGATGGCGGCGGCCTTCGCTCCCGACATCCTGTGGCTGACGGGCTTCCGCTTCGTCATGGGGCTCGGGCTCGGGGCGGAAATCGTCGTGGGCTACGGCACCCTGTCCGAGTTCATGCCGCCCGCGATCCGCGGCCGGTTCGCGGCGCTGCTCGCGGTCTTCACCAACTCGGCCCTGTTCGCGGCGACCTTCGGCGGCTTTCTGATCATCCCCTATCTCGGCTGGCGCTGGATGTTCGCCATAGCCGGGATCGGCGCCGGGATCGTCTGGCTGCTCCGGAAGAACATGCCGGAATCGCCCCGGTGGCTTGAATCGAAGGGCCGCCACGCCGAGGCCGAGGCCATCACCCGCCGCATCGAGGAACAGGTCTACGGATCGCAGGTTGCGCCCGTGCCGGCCGTCCACACCCCGATCGCCGCCCCGAGCGTTCCGCTCTCCGCCTTGTTCCAGGGCCAACTCCTGAGCCGAACGGTGACGGGTATCGTCATCAACATCGTCAACAACCTCATCACCCACGGCTTCATCACCTGGATGCCGACCTTCTTCCTGGCTCAGGGGATGACCGTCACGAAGTCTCTCGGCTTCACGGCCGTCATGACGCTCGGGGCACCGCTCGGCGCCTTCATCGGCTGCCTGCTGGCCGAGAGCCTCGGGCGCAAAAGGGGAATCGTCCTGTTCTCCTTCGTGGCCCTCGCGATCGGCTTGGCTTACCCGCAGGCAGATCACCCCGCGCTGGTCATGGGGCTCGGATTCTGCCTCGTGGCCTGCGTCTTCATCCTCGGCGCGCTCAGCATCGCCGCCTACGTGCCCGAGCTCTTTCCGACGGAGATCCGCCTGCGGGGCGTGGGTCTGTGCAGCACAGCCGGGCGCCTCGCCAACATCGGCATCCCATTCCTGATCGCCTTTCTGTACATGCAGGGTGGAATCACGGCCGTCTTGGGCCTGATCTCTGCCGGGCTCTTTGTGCAGGGCGTCGTCGTCTTCGTGCTCGGGGTCGAGACGAAGGGCATGGCCCTGGAGGCCGTCAGCACCGAGCCGAGCGACATCATCATCCACTCTCGCGTGCGACAATCGGCTTGACGGCAGTTCCACACGGGCCAGACGTCCACCCGGCTGAGTGGACGTCTGCTTTCGGCTCTTGAATTTTGGACGCCACGCATCTGCAATGGGTGGATTTCTGGCTATCCGCTTCCTTGCGGCAGAAGCATCAAAGCGGACGTCGCGGTTCCGATCGCTCCCGACCCAACGGCGACGTTCCGAAGGTCTGCCTGCGGGCATTCAAATGACGCTCAAAGATAGAGATTGGCCACTGAAGCGGAGCCGCAGCTTCAAGGTTCTCGGTAGAAATCAGCGTCTCGCGAGCCGCTCATTGAATGCACGTATCGCATTGCCAGCAAGGTTGCGCGCGTTGACGTGACAGGCCTCAGATAGTCCATCACCATCGGCAGCTGAGCCTTCATAGTAAGTGGATCCGACGGGACCGTCGTCGATCATCCAACTCGCCGAGTAACGACCTGATGCGAACGTGATGATATGCCGGAATATGATGTATGGTTCGGGCAGCCCTTGTCGTGACACCAGGCAGTAAAATTCATTAGTGAATCCGCCATTTTTGAAAGTCGCACCCTGGCCACCATGCATTAAATCGGCCTGTCCCCAAAGCACGGTCAGCTCGCTATAAAGCTTGCTGTTCGCAGCCGCCATGGCAGGCCGGGCTTGCTCCAGTTGCTGCGCCTCTGCTGTGCTCGTCAAATCACGCAGTCGTGCGATTTCTTGGTCAAGTTCATCCTCGATACTCATAGGCGCCTCGTTCAGAGCAACAAGCTGGCGCCGCATCTCTGGCGCATCACGGTGGCGTGCTTCCGGATTGTGCTGGAAGGCAACAGTGAGGATCCGCGACAGCGCCGCCCACCGTTCGTCGCTCAAGATTTCTGGACGGATTGGGCTCGGCTCTACGCGATGCGGATGTCGACCAGTATGGCCGACAGGAAGGCGTGGAGCTCGCCCAGAGAGCAGGTAGAACAGGAGACCAGCCGCCATCGCAAGATCGGAGCGGGCGTCGTAGTGGTCGCCTCCCGGCATGAACTCAGGTAGCCGTAAAAATCGGTTGCCCATCTCCCGACCTGCCGGCGTTTCGAACTCGCGGTTCTCACGGCCATGCCAGGCAATCCCGAGGTCTACCAACACGGGGTCGGACCACACGCTTCCCCGGATGATGACGTTGTCCGGCTTCAGATCGCGGTGGTGGAGCGGGAGCGCGTGCCCAACAGAGAGGATGTCTAGGACCCTAATGGTGCAAGCTAGAGCTTCGTCCAAAGACGGTGACGCTCGTTGGACGAGTTCCGTCATGGTAGGCCCGTCGATAAACTCCATAACGACGTACAAACTATCCGCCGTATTGAGCCATTTGGTCTCGTTTGCCTCAAAAACCCGGGGGACACCGTCGCCATTCATAGCTCGCAGCCCACTGACCTCAGTCAGCATTCTGAAGCGGCGTTCTCGCTGTTTCGCCGCTTCGGGGTGCAGCCGCTTGAGTGCCCCGACACGGCCGTCCGAGACATGACGAACTTGGCGAACTTCGCCCTGTCCACCGCTGCGCGGGGAAGCCGTGCTCTCTTCCCAATCCTCAAGCGCCATTCGACCCCTCTGAGCGAACATCCGCTTTGAAGCGGCGGAGAAACCGATTTGAAATGACGGAAAGGGGCGGCAAGCTCAATGTCGGGTTCTGGACAAGAGGCCAACATCGGCTTTCCACCCTGAGCCGAAGGTGCTGGACGGCTGACGGGCGGCCGCTTTGTGGAAGCGCCAGCGGCGGTCGGGACGGCTGGGTTGGGTCGCTATCGGACTGTTCGCTCGGGGTGGTGTCCGGCCCGTCCGCTTCTGGACGGCGAATGCATCGAAGCAGACAGCGCCGCCGGGTCCGTTTGGGGTGCCGACAGTCATTTTGCG
>NZ_BACT01000592.1:0-10023 GCF_000333255.1 Methylobacterium sp. B1
GGCCGACGGCAACCGCCTGACCGGGAAGGCCCCGGCGGCGCTTGGCGACCGCCCGAAGGGCGCCGTGCAGCTCGCCGCCTGCGCTTCGGCCATGACGGGCTGGGCCGTCTGGAGCGGGTGGAGAACCAGCTCGGCCGCGCCTGGACGTTCGAGCGCGACGCGGCCGGGCGGGTGGTGGCCGAGACCGACTTCGACGGGCTGCGCACGACCTACGCGTACGACCGCGCCGGGCGCCTGACGGAGAAGCTCGCGGCGGACGGCACGCGCACGCTCTACGCGCACGACGCCTCGGGGCTGCTGACGCACGAGGCCGTGACGGCGCCGGGGGCGGCCGAGCCGCAGGTGACGACCTTCGCCTATGACGGGGCCGGGCAGCTGGCGGCGGCACGCGGGGGCGGGTCGGAGGTGCTGCTGGAATGGGACGCTCTCGGCCGGGTGGTGGCCGAGACGGTGGACGGGCGCCGTGTCGAAAGCCGGTACGATTGCTGCGGCAACCGCGTGGAGCGGGTCGGGCCCGGGGCCCGGGTCGAGAGCCGGTACGACCCGCTGGGTGCGCTGACGGCGCTGGAAATCGCCGGGCACGGCGCGTTGACGCTGGAGCATGACGCGGCGGGCCGGGATCTGCGCCGGGCGAGCGCGGCCGGGTTCGTGTTGGAGAGTTTTCGGGACGCGGCGGGCCAGCTGGTGCGGCAGGTCGGCGGCCGGGGGCGGAGTTCCGGCTCGGGAGCGGGAAAGGTCCCGGAGAGGGTCTACGGCTGGGACCGGGCGTACGCGCCGGTGTCGGTGGCCGACCTGCGCTGGGGCCGCGGGGCCGTGGTGCCGGCGCGCGCGGGGCTGGTGAGCCGGCGCCACTGGAACACGAAGTTCGAGATGTGCACGCTGCGCTACACGACGCATGTCAGCGAGTTGCCCGTTGCGCATGCAGGGGGCGTGCATCGTCCGTCCTCACGACTGCTTAGGAGGGGTTGCCGCCTTTCCGCTTCATGGCGCAGACCTGAGAAAGCGGACATCCGGCGATTGGGCTCAAGCTGACCGAAAGTAAGGGTTCCCAGCGTAGATGATTCGCCGCCGAAGCGTGCGGCCTTGAAACGAACTGACCGAGGCTAAAGGTAAGGCGGGCATCTCGAGCCGCTCAAGATCTCAATGCGGCACTAACCGCAGCATCCAGCGAAGTGCACGGCACATCGCCGAGGAGTTCCGTTAGACGACTTCCGTCGAGGCGCATCGCGTGCGCCCAGAACGGACGAACCTCCATGACCTCTCGGGGGAACCCGCCGAACAGCGCAAGCCCCCGCATCATCGCCCAGGGGAAGCGGCGCTCGGGGAGGTTAGGGCGACCCGAGGCGCGGCGGATCGCAGCGACCATTTGGGCGCCGTCGGCATCATAGTGGCCGGGGAACTGGAGCCGCTCGCATGGCATCAGCCTCTCCGGCGGCAGTTCCAGCAGGCGAAGGATGGCCTCGGCGAGGTCGGGCAGGTACGCCCAGGCATGGCCAACGCCCGGCGTTCCGGGATTGACGATGCGCGCGAGCGGCGGCTTCGATAGAGCCTGGGCGAACCAACTCTGGCGCGCCCCCGGACCGAAGAAATCGCCTGCCCGCACTATGAGGCTCCTCACCTCCGGAGCGGCCTCCGCCAGGCGCCGCTCCATCTCGACGCGGATCGCGCCCTTGCGCCCGCGCGGATGCTGCGGAATCGTCTCGTCGATCACCGGGGCGAGGGCCGGGTCGTAGTTGTAGACCGTGCCCGGCAGGACAATGCGGGCGCCGGCGTCCCGCGCCGCCGCGAGCGTGTTGTCCAGCATCGGCAGGACTAGCCGGTCCCACCCGCGGTATCCGGGTGGGTTCACTGCGTGGACGATGACGTCCGTCCCGTGAGCCGCGCGGACCACGTCCGCCCGGTTCATGGCGTCACCCGCTTGTCGATCCGGCGCGATCGAAGCGCCCCAGGCGGCCGCTGCCCGTGCCGGGTTCCGCACCAGCGCGACGACGCGCCACCCGCGGGCCAGCATCGCCCGGGTCACCGCGCCTCCGACACCGCCCGTCGCTCCGAGTACCAAAGCCGTCTTCATCGCCATGTCCCTGCGTTCGTCTCCCGACTGATGCGCCGGGTGGGAGGCTGAGGAAATTGACGAGCTTTGATGGGCCGCCTATCGAAAATCGATGAGCGATGCAGACTTCGCCTGGGACGATCAGCGTGCCTTCCTGACCGTGCTCGACACCGGCAGCCTCTCTGCCGCGGCGCGGTCCCTCGGCCTTACTCAGCCCACCGTCCGAAACCGGGTCGATAAGCTCGAACGGGCCATCGGACATCCGCTCTTCGTCCGGGGCGTGAACGGGTTGGCGCCGACGCCCGAGGCGCTCGGTCTGGCAGGGCACGTCCGGCGAATGGCCCACGCGTCCGAGGCGTTCCGGCGCGAGGCGGAGGGCGCGGCGTCCGAAGTCGCCGGCCCGGTCCGTCTCAGCGTCTCGGATTTCGTCGGCATCGAGGTCGTGCCGCCGATGCTGGCGGCTTTGCGCGAGCGCCACCCGCGCCTGACGGTCGAACTGCTCCTCACCAACGCCAACGCCGACCTACCCGGCCAGGAGGCGGATGTGGCGGTGCGCATGGCGCGGCCGAGCCAGAACTCGCTCGTGGCGCGCCACGTCGGCAGCATCCCGCTCGGCTTCTTCGCCTCGCCGGCCTACCTCGACCGAAACGGTGTTCCCGAGACTATCGCGGACCTCACCCGGCACGCGATGGTCGGGCCCGACCGCATGCCGGCCTACGTCGCGATCGTGGATGCCCTGAGCCGGGAGGCGGGTGGCCCGCTGTCCATCGCCCTACGCAGCGACAGCCATCCCGCGCAACTTGCCGCCATCAGGGCCGGCATCGGCATCGGTGTGATGCAGGTGCCGGTCGGCGAGCGGGACCTCGTGCGCGTCCTGCCGGACCGCGTCGTATTCGGCCTAGACACCTGGATCGTGGCGCACGAGGACGTGCGGCGCAGCGCCCGCATTGACGCCCTGTTCAACCACCTCGTCGAGTCCTTCCAGGCCTACTGCTCCCAATAGGCCACTCTCGATCGCACGGCGCCGCCGACACCAAGAGATCCCGCGGCCATGCCTGGGCTGGATGCCCGTCCGAGCGCCTGTGCCAGAACACGTGGAACACCACTGGAGCGAGTTCGACGGGGTAGGGCTTGCCCCCCGACACAAAGATTATGATGCCCCGCTTCTGGGCTTAAACTCAATCACTTAGCTGTTAAAATGGCGGTGAACCGGATCGTCAGTACCGATGGCTTAGGTGTCGGTTTGTCAAACCATCCGGCCGCGCCTCGAGCCCCAACTAGGCCCGGGTAGCCCTGAGGCGGACGGCCTCGGGCTCAGTAAGACGCATCGGAACTGGGCACGGCGGCGAGCGTCGCAATGAGACGCGCTGCGCTCTGGCAGCGAACGACCCAACCCGGCTGTTCCAGACCGCTTCGTGGCGTCCTGGAACCGGACACTTGGATGCAAGCAGCTTCGTCGCACCCATGTTTTCCGGAGGTTTTAGCGTAATTTAAGGCGCGTGCTCGATAACTTTAATTATCGTTATGTTCTATGATTGCTTATTGCTTCGAGTAAAATAGAGTGCTGTCGATGAACAACCCGGAGAAAGACGGCATCGTCCTCTAACGCGCGCGCCAGCACAATAGCGCCTTGTATCCCCGAAACCACCTCCTCCGCGAGTTTCGAGGCGTGCGGTTTGGAAACTCCACCGGTTTCTAAACACTGAGCGAGAGCAGATATCCAGCGAGCGAAATAACTTTTTATTCGCACCGCGAAAGCGGCTCCCGAGGCATTCAGACCAATGCAGCCGACCAGACATACCCTTCTGCCGGATCGGAAGTAAACCGTCACGTCCTCGATCATGGACGTGACGGCAGCCGTCGGATTATTTGCATGCTCCAACGTCGAGAAAATCACCTTCTCGAACCAAGCGTCTATGTCGGCAAGAACCGCCTCCATCATCTCTTCCTTCCCGCCCGGAAAGAAGTTGTAGAGGCTGCCTTTGCCGAGGCCGGTCGCCTGCGACAGTACCGACAGGCTTGCGCCCTCGAACCCGTGCTCGCGGAACGCTTCCGCTAGTGCTGGGACGGCATCGGCACGCTCGGTTGGGGTGCGCTTGGCGCTCAAAGGCCGAGGTCGCTGAGCGAGGGATGATCGTCGGGTCTGCGGCCCAGTGGCCAACGGAATTTCCGCTCCGTCTCCTTGATCGGCATTTCGTTGATGCTGGCATGGCGGTGGGCCATCAATCCGTCCTCAGCGAATTCCCAGTTCTCATTTCCGTAGGCGCGGAACCAATGTCCGCCGTCGTCACGATACTCATATGCATAGCGCACAGCGATACGGTTGCCGGTAAAGGCCCAAAGCTCCTTGATTAGCCTGTATTCGTGCTCTTTATTCCACTTGCGTGTGAGGAAAGCTTGTGCCTCCTCCCGATTGTTCGCAAATTCGACACGGTTCCGCCAGCGTGTATCGGACGTGTACGCTGTCGCGACCTTGGCCGCATCGCGCGTGTTCCAGCCGTCTTCAGCAAGGCGCACCTTTTGGATCGCGGACTCTTCGGTGAATGGTGGAAGCGGGGGCCGGGACATCGGGATCACCTTCCAAAACCATGTTGTACCGTTCGGTACAACATGTTCGCCGGTCGATCAAGCCCTCTGGGAGCCCTCCCACTTTCGGTTCGATTATCTGCATGTGGCGAGCGGCAGCTTCTTCCGATCTTGGCTCTGAAAGCAGACCGGCGGGAAACCAACCATCTGAGACGTCTTGAGGGCTTTAGGCGCCGACGACACATGGCCGAGACCCGCCGGTCCGCTCTCGGGGGCCAACTGCACGGGAGCGGCCACTCGAAGCGATTCAGGCAGAGGCCTCAGGGTGCGCCCCATCAACCGGATCGCGCCTTCGAAAGTCATTCGCAGGCGCGACGCGGCAGCGGCTCTCGAGCCGCCCGATCGTCGGTCCTGATCGCGCTGCCTTGGACCCGGTCGGTACTGGCCGGCTTGATGCGCCCCGTCGCGGCAGGCCACCGCCTCGACGGAAAGCGTTCTACGCGCGTCGTCCCATCATGAGCGTGACCGGCTGTCCCGCAGAAGTCTCGATGGCGGTGAATTTACGGGAGCGAAGTTCAGCCTCCATCGCAGCACACGACCATAGGTGGCCGCCGCTTCGGGCCAGCCGCAGGGCTGCAAGCGCGGCGCCGACCGGATCCGGAGGCGGAGCGTAGAGACCGACAACAAGGTATCCCTTCGGCTCAAGGGCAACCGTTAGCCGGTCGAGCGCTGTCCGAGCCGCGTCCTGGGAGAGGAAGGGTGCCGGAAGCCACGTCAGCGCGTAGCCGGCTGGATCATCGAACTGGGTCACATCCTGCAGGCGGAGATCGATACGGCTGCGGAATGGGCTTGCCGCCACGTTCGCACGGGCCAGTTCGAGGGCCGGCTCCCAGATGTCCAGGCCCACGACACGCAGCGAGGGCCACTGCGCTGCGGCTTCGAGAGCAATGCCGCCCACACCCGTGCCGACATCCAGGAAGCGCCCGGTGAGGGCGGCCGCGAGCGCCGGGCGGTCGGCCGCCAGGGCCGCCAAGCGCCGTACGACGACCCGCGAGGCTTGGCCCTGAGCCTGCAACATCGCAGGATCGCGGACCTGCCAGACGGGCGGTCGCTCGGGACACTCCAACAGATCCCGCGCCTCCTGCAGGGCGTGCGTGACGGAGGCCAGGGACGCGGAGACCTGCGCCTGATCAAGGTCACCGAGGCCGCCCGGCACCACGGCGGCGACCACGTCGTGCAACCGGCGCGCGACCTCGGGATGAATATCCGGCGCCTCCTGCCGCAGGCGTAGGGCTGCACCGATCGCGGCAAGGCCTCTTGCCGCATCGCCCATCTGCCGCAGCGTGTGTTGAAGGTCTTGGAAAGTCATCGGCGACCGCCAGAATGAAGTTCACCACGACGCGGCATGGCGCCCGAAGCAGAAGAGCCGGACCCGTCAGCCGCAGAACCCGGCCGGGCCGCGACCCGCAGGGTGATCACAGGCCGTGCGCCTGAGCGATCATCTGTGCCGCCCGCTCTCCGATGATGGCGCAGGGGGCCTGCGTGTTTCCCGCCGTCACACGCGGCATGATCGAAGCATCCGCGATGCGCAGAGCGTCGATCCCGTAGACGTTCAGCGATGCATCGACCACCGACATGGCATCGCGGCCCATCTTGGCCGTGCAGCTCTGGTGCCAGTAGGTCACGGCGGCATCACGGATGAAGTTTTCAAGTGCGTCTCCCCGGATGTCGCCCGGCATGGCCTCTCCGCGGACATGCGGCCGAAACGCCTGGGCGTTGCCCAGCGCGCGGCACAGATCCACGCAGGCGACGGCCGTCGTCAGATCCGCGGGATCGGACATCATGTTGGCCTCGATCGCCAACGGCACCTCGGGATCGGCACTCGTCAGCCGAAGCCGGCCGCGGCTCGCCGGGCGCGCCAGACCGGCGAACATCGTCCAGCCCTGCGCCGGCACACCGCGCGCCGCGGTCCGATCGCTCGGCACGGGAAATTCGACCTGGCAGAAGAGCACGTCCGGCGCATCGAGCCCGGGGCGGCTCGTCCAATACAGGGTTGCCTCGCTGCCGCTGTTACGGGGGGCGATGGGTTCGGCATACTCCCAGATGCATCCGAACGAGACATGGTCCTGAAAGTTCTGGCCGACGCCCGGCAGGTGCTGCACCACCGGGATGCCGAAGCGCGTCAGCTCCGCATGGTCCCCGATGCCGGAATGCATCAGAACCTTGGGCGTCTGGATGGCGCCCAGGGACAGCACCACCTCGGCCCGGGCTCTGATCTCCAGGACCTGCCCGGCGCGGACCACTTCGACGCCGACCGCGCGCCGCTGCTCGATCAGGACGCGCCGCACGGTCGTGTCGGTGAGGACCGTCAGGTTGGGGCGGTCGAGCCAAGGATGGACATAGGCCCGGTAAAGCGATTGGCGCCGGCCGTCGCGAACCAGCATGTCCGAAATCGAGGCGCCGCCCGGCCCCTCCATCATCTCGCCATTCGGATGCGCGAAGGTCGGGATGCCGACCTCGCGGGCCGCATCGAGCATCGCGTATGCGATGGGGCTGGGATCCGAGGCGGGCTGGACCCAGACCGGCCCGGACTCGCCGCGATACCGCGGATCCGGTGAACCCTGCCAGTTCTCGATTCGACGATAGATCTGGAGGACGTTGTCGTAACTCCACTCGGCATCGCCCGCCTCCGCAGCGAAGTAATCCCAGTCGCTGCGATGCCCGCGCGCCCAGACCATCACGTTGATGCTGGAGCCGCCCCCGAGACCTTTGCCCATCGACATCGACAGGGCACGACCGTTCAGGTGCGGGTTCGGCTGCGCCTCAAATCCCCAATCCCGCTCGCTGCCCAAGTTGGCCGGCCATTGTGCAGGGTCGAGCACCGTCTCGGCATCGTCGCTGCCTCCGGCTTCGATCAGCAGCACGCGCAGGTCGGGATTTTCCGCGAGGCGCCGCGCCACGACCGAGCCCGAGGATCCGGCGCCGCAAATGATGACATCGTATTGCGAGCGCAGGTCGGCGACCAGGCGCTGCTGGTTCTCCTGCGCGCGCCGGGATGAATCGCTGTCCTCGCGACGAGACTGGCTCATGATATGTAACATCCTTCTAATGCTGCGCTGCCGTTGCTGATTAACGGAGCGTTTTGTCCCGCCAACACGGCGGGTCCCGCGAAAATGATCCTGAGCCGCAGGAATTCGGGTCGATGTTCCATGCCTTCGACCCCCGCGACTGTGATCGACGTCACACTGGAAGCGCGGGATGAAGTTCACGATGGCCTGTTCGCTTCGACTCCCGAATGCGTTACAGAGATCTTCGCAGATCTGCATGTCGCGCTTCGCGTGATAGGCTCGGTTCGCCCTCACGCCATTGTCGTCGATCTTGCCGACGGAGATGCGTTTTGGTCCGGCCTTCTGAAAAGCCTCGGGGCGAACCGATCCTTCGGTCACAGCCGCATCCCGGCTGCGGGAACCTCCGACATAGCAGCGCCGTCCGAAGGTTCGGCGGGCAGCCCGGATCGCGTCTCCCCGAGATGCGGTGGCGGCCATACGCGATCGCTGGCCGATAGCCGGTCCTCGTGGAACGGCGTGGCCAGCCGGGCTGTGAGTTTTGTCACGGACCCGCCCGCCGGTCAGAGGCGACACGGTGCGGCATCATGCTGACACCAGGCTGCGCCGCGGAGAACTTTGCGGAGCGCACACGAGCCTGGGTCGGCACAGTCGAGAGAGGATGTCGTGAGCGCGCCGAACAGGCTTGTCGGGCTCTTGGCCGCCAACGCGTTCTTCGCCGAGCTGGGCCAAGACGCTCTACAAGCCATCGCCGGCCTTTGCCGGATGCGCAGCGTTGCGCGTCACGAGATCCTCTTCCAGAAGGGGGACCCAGGCGATGCCCTCTACGCGATCCGTCGCGGGCAGATCCGCATCGCCACCGGCACCGAGGACGGCCGGTCCGTGACGCTCAACCTCCTCGGCCCCGGCGATGTCTTCGGCGAGATCGCCCTGCTCGATGGCCATGCCCGCACCGCAGAGGCCATCGCGCTCGAGACGACGGATCTCTTCGTCATCGACCGGCGGGACTTCCTCGAACTCCTGGCGCACGACGCGGCCCTGGCGGCGCGGATCATCGGCTTCCTGTGCCGACGGTTGCGCTGGATGAGCGAGCGCATGGAGGAGGCGACGCTCCTTCCCCTCGATGCCCGGCTAGCGCGGCGTCTGGTTATGCTGTCCGAGGATTACGGCGCAGAAATCCAGGTGACACAGCAAGAACTCGCCGCTTACGTTGGCGCGGCGCGGGAAAGCGTCAATCGCGTCCTTCAGGATTGGCGTCGATCCGGCATCATCGATCTTGGGCGCTCACGCGTGCATGTGAAGGTCGCGCCGCGTCTGGCGGCCCTCGGCGCGCCCTCACGGCTCTGAGGCGGCAGAAGGGATCCACCCCATGAGGAATCTCGCGCGCGTCGTGACCGCATTCGCGGCCGTCGTCGTCCCTGTCACCGTCCATGCCCAGACGCGCTGCACGGAAACGACCCGCTTCGACCCGCCTCTGCGGATCCTGCGATGCACCGACGGGCTCACGCTCGAAGCCGAGCGAGCGGCCACGTTACGGCCGGTGGATCGGGACGGCGACGGGCAGCTCGAGGGAGCGGAGATCGGCGGCAGCGCCGTACTCGTGACCCTGCCGACGCGCTCGAAGACGCGCCGGGGCGGCTTCCAGATCCTCACCCCCCACGCGATTGCCTCCGTGCGCGGCACGATCTACGCCGTCGATGTGACCACCGCCAAGACGGCGGTTTTCGTGGCTCGCGGCCGCGTCGCCGTCGCGCGCCGGAACACCCCGGCCGTGTTCGTCACGCTCGGCCCGGGTGAGGGCGTCGATGTCGGTGAGGATCAGGCCCCCCTGGACGTGCGACGGTGGCCGCAGGAGCGCGTCAGAAGCCTGCTCGAGCGCTTCGGGCGGTGAGAGCCGCGGGTCCGGTGCCGCGGCTTGAGTCGATCTCGCGCCCCGGGCGGACCAAGCGACGCTTCGCCCTCCTCATGTTCGTGGCCGCGCTGGGGTGGAGCGGCTGGCTCGCGCACCTGCACATCGCCGGACGGGCAACGCCCCTCGATTACCTGGAGGCGGCGGCGACGGACCTGCGCATGCGCCTGGCCGGTCCACGCATGCCGCCCAAAGATGTCGCGATCGTCGCCATCGACGACGAAATCGTCCGCCGGGAAGGAGGCTTTCCCATCTCGCGCACGACGATGGCGCGGCTGATCGAAACGATCGCCGCGGCCCACCCCCGTGCGCTCGCCGTCGATGTCCTGTTCCTCGAAGACGGGCGCCAGCCCGAGGCGGATCATGCCCTCGCCGCCGCCCTCCGCAAGGTGCCCGCCGTCCTGGCGGCGGCAGCCGTCTTCGACGAGGGCACGAACGAAGGGGGCATCCCGGTCGCCACGCCGTGCATCGCC
>NZ_BACT01000591.1:0-3231 GCF_000333255.1 Methylobacterium sp. B1
GGTGCTCTGGGCCGGCTGGGACGTGGTCGCTCGTCGCGGTGGCCCTCGGGGTGCTGCTGATCGACATCGGCATAAACGGCGCCCTCATCGCCAACCAGACGCGGGCCTACGCCCTGGTCCCCGGGGCGCGGGGCCGCATCAACACGGTCCTGTTCACGACCCTGTTCGTGTTCGGGGCGCTCGGCGCCTATGCCGGCTCGCAGGCGTTCCTGCTGGTCGGCTGGGCGGGGGTCTGCGCGGTGGGCCTCGCCTTCTCGGCGCTGGCCGTGATCGTGGCGGCGCGCGATCCGCATCCGCCCGGCGTGCGGTCTACCTGAGGACCCGCGACAGACGGCACCACGCCGCCTTCCCGGCCGGCAGGCCGAAGCGGAGGCGCTCCGGGCGATCCGCGAAGCGCCGCACCGCGATCCCGGCCGCCGCGAGCCGCCGGTAGAGGTCGGGCCCGTCGGAAAAGTCGGCGGTCCGGAACAGGCTGGTGCCCCCGACGATCCGGCCGCCGCCCCGGGCGATCATCCGGTCGAGGCGGGCCGCGTCCGCGGACCGCGCCGCCGCGGCCTGCGCGCGCCAGCCCGCATCCGACAGGGCGGCGCGCCCGATCGCCAGGGCCGGGCCCGACACCGCCCAGGGTCCGAGGGCCTCGGCGATCCGGGCCGCCGTGCCGGGATCGGCCACCGCGAAGCCGAGGCGCAGGCCGGCGAGCCCGTAGGTCTTGCCGAAGGAGCGCAACACCACGAGGCCCGGCGCCGCGTGTGGGCACAGGCTCTCCACCGGCTCCAGATCCGCGAAGGCCTCGTCGGCGATGAGCAGGCCGCCCCGTTTGCCGAGGGCCGCGGCCAGGGCCCGGCGTTCGGCCAGGGGCAGGGTCCGCCCGTCCGGGTTGTTGGGATCGACGATCACCGCCACCCGGGCCTCGCCGAGGGCATCGAGATTCCGGATCTCCGTCACCGCGTGCCCGGCGCGCGCGCAGGCGGCGGCGTGCTCGGCATAGGTGGGCCCGAGCACCGCGACGCGGGTCGGCGCCATCAGCCGGGGCAGGGTCTCGATCAGGATCTGGGTGCCGGGGGCGGGCACGACATGTGCGGCGTCCGGCGCGCCGTAGGCCGCGGCGGCCGCCGCCCGGAGCGCCCCGAGCTCGGCGGCCTCGGGCAGCCGCGTCCAGGCGCTGGCCTCCACCGGCGGCACGGGGTACGGGACCGGATTGATCCCCGTCGAGAGGTCGAGCCAGGGCTCCGGCGCGTCGGGAAAGGCTTTGCGGAGTCCGCCGAGATCGCCGCCATGCGCGATCGGGGCGACCTCACGCGTGGGAACGCTCCACACCGAATGGTCCATCTGCCCGGTACGTTTGCCGACACGCTTGCCGTCCTCGCCGTCGCCCTCGGGATCGAGGCGGCGGCCGGCTATCCCGACGCGCTCTACAGGGCGGCCGGTCACCCTGTCACCTGGATCGGCCGGCTGATCGCCGCCCTGGAGCGCGGCCTCAACCGCGGCTCCGCGCGGCGGCGGCGGATCGCCGGCTGCGCCGCGCTGGCCTGCCTGCTTGCCGCGGTGGGCCTGCCGGCCCTCGCCCTCACGGTGCTGGCGGGATTGGCCGGCCCCCTCCCCGCCCTGCTCCTCCTCGGCCTGCTCTGCGCGAGCCTGCCGGCGCAGCGCAGCCTGCACCAGCACGTCGCCGCCGTGGAGAAGGCCTTGCGCACCGGCGGCCTGGAGGCCGGGCGCCGGGCGGTGGCGATGATCGTCGGGCGCGACCCCGAGCGCCTCGACGAACCGGCGGTCTGCCGCGCCGCGATCGAGAGCCTGTCGGAAAACTTCTCCGACGGGATCGTGGCGCCGGCCTTCTGGATCGGCGGCCTCGGCCTGCCGGGGGGCGCCCTCTACAAGGCGATCAACACCGCCGACAGCATGATCGGCCACCGGACGCCCCGCTACGAAGCCTTCGGCTGGGCTGCGGCGCGGCTCGACGACGGGGTGAACCTGCCGGCCTCCCGGCTCGCGGGCCTGCTGATCGCCGGGGCGGCGCTCCTGCGCGGCGCCGACGCGCGGGGCGCGCTCCGGGCGATGGCCCGGGACGCGCGCCGCCACCGCTCGCCCAATGCCGGCTGGCCCGAATCCGCCATGGCCGGGGCGCTCGGCCTGCGGCTCGCGGGACCGCGGGTCTATGACGGCACCCTCGTCCCGGACGCCCATATGGGCGACGGGCGGGCCGAGGCCACGGCCGACGACATCGCCCGGGCGCTGACCCTGTACCGGACGGCCTGCTGGCTCCAGGGCGGGCTCGTGCTGGGGCTGCTCGCCCTGTCCCTGGCGCTGGCGGGCTGACCCGTCCGCCCCGGCCGACCGGGCCTTGGCACGGCCCGCGCTCCCGACGCATCGTGACGGGACCGGACAGGGAGACCCCGATGCGCGCGGTGTTCGTGGATGCCAACGAGACCCTGGCGGCGGTGGCCCGGCGGCTGCTGCGGCCGGACGACCCGCCCTTCGCGATCCACGCCGATCCCGGCATCGCTCCGCAGGACCTGCCCGGCCTCCTGTCCGGGGCGGAGATCGCCGTGATCGACCACACCGCCCTCCCCCGCGCGGTGGCCCGGGCCTGCGGGGGCCTGAGGCACGTGGTGTTCCTCGGCACCGGCGCCCGCAGCTACATGGACCCGGAGGCCCTCGCGGCCGAATGCGGGATCACGGTCCACACCATCAAGGGGTACGGCGACACGGCGGTGGCCGAATGCGCCTTCGCGCTGATGTGGGCGGCGGCCCGCGGCCTGCCCGAGATGGACCGGGCGATGCGTGCCGGCACCTGGCTGCGCCGCGAGGCGGTCCAGCTCACCGGCAAGACGGTCGGCCTCGTCGGGTTCGGGGGGATCGCGGCCGAGATGGCACGGCTCTGCCGGGGCATCGGCATGCGGGTGCTCGCCTGGAACCGGACGCCCAAGGCGCATCCGGACGTGACCTTCGTGCCGCTGGAGCGGCTGCTCGCCGAGAGCGACGTGGTCTCGCTCCACCTGCTCCTGACCGACGAGACCCGCGGCTTCCTCTCGGCCGCGCGCATCGCCGCGATGAAGCCCGGCGTCCTCCTGATCAACACCGCCCGCGGGGCCCTGATCGACGAGGCCGCCCTGGTCGAGGCCCTGCGCAGCGGCCGCGTCGCGCAGGCCGGGCTCGACGTGTTCACGGTCGAGCCCCTGCCGGCGGACCACCCGCTGGTGTCCCTGCCCGCCGTCACCCTCTCGGCGCATT
>NZ_BACT01000590.1:0-1636 GCF_000333255.1 Methylobacterium sp. B1
CTGACCCCCGTCGACCCGGATTCGAGACGCTTCCGGCCCCGCGACGCCGGCTCGTCGGACGGGCGCGTGCGGATCCGGCAGCCGCCGCCCACTCCGGGGCGGCTCGCTCAGCGTCCCGATCCGCCCGCCATTCTACGGCGCCGCGGCCGCCGCGACCAGAGCTTGACCGGCCCGAACGGCGCGCTCCCAGCGTGCGGGAGCGGCACGAAGGTCGTGTGACGATCCCGGGTCGGGTGCGTCAGAGCTGTTCGGCGACGGTGGCGAGGTCGGCCCGCTCCCGCCAGTCGCCGACGCCGTGCTGGCGGGCGAAGCGGAGTTCGGCGGCGCGGCGGGCGCGCTCGGGATCGCGGGCCCGCGTGATCGCCACGGAGCCGACCGTGAACGGTACCCCGAGGATCTCCTTGGCAAAGTCGATGCGGTAGTTCGGCATCCCGTACTCCCTGCTGCGGCGGTTCCGGCCCCGTTCATCCGGAACGAAACCGCCCTCTCGTTCGTAATCCGGTTCGGAACCTCTATCGGCTCGACGCCCGGTGCATGGCCTGCGGCGCCCGCTCGCGTGCGGACGGCGCTGGCTGCATCTTCCGCATATGGGGCGCCCTCGGTTCCGGTGAAGGGGCCGGGGGCGTGCCGGCAGGGATGCATCGCCGCAGCTTGCTCCACCGCACGCTCCGCCCGTATCGCTCGCGGCCCGGACCTCTCCCGCACACGGACCCGACCATGGCCCTTCCGCGGCGGCGTGCCTGCCTGCCCCCGACCCAGCCGTGACCACGACGCTCGACGCGAAGGCCCGGCTCGGCCTGACGCTGATCGCCGGCGGAGCGGTCGCCAACATCTACTACAACCAGCCGCTGCTCGGGCTGATCGTGGCGGAGTTCGGCGACCGCGCCGCCCTGTGGGTGCCGACCACGGCGCTCGTCGGCTACGGGCTCGGCATCGTCGGGCTCGTGCCCCTCGGCGATGCCCTGCCGCGCCGCACTCTGATCGTGGGGCAATGCCTCGGACTCGCCCTGGCGCTGCTGGCGGTGGGCCTGGCCCCGAACCTCGCGAGCCTCGCCCTCGCCCACCTCGCGGTCGGGGTGCTGGCCAGCGCGGCCCAGCAGGCGGTCCCGTTCGCGGCGGAACTCGCCCCGGATGCGAGCCGCGGGCGGATCGTCGGCCAGGTCATGACCGGCCTGCTCACCGGCATCCTGCTCGCCCGGACGGCGAGCGGCGTCCTGGGGGCGCATCTCGGATGGCGGCCGGTCTTCCTGGTCGCGTCCCTGCTGGCGCTCGCCATGGCGGCCATCGCCCGGGCCACCCTGCCCCACACGGTGCAGACGCACCCGCTGCGCTACCGCGCCCTGATGCTGTCGATCCTGCACCTCGCCCGCACGCAGCCGGTGCTGCGCACGGCGAGCCTGTCGCAGGCGCTGCTGTTTGCCGCCTTCAACGCCTTCTGGGCGACCCTGGCGCTGCTGGTGGAGGGGCCGCCCTTCGGACTCTCCGCCGCGGGCGCGGGGCTGTTCGGGGTGATCGGCGTCTGCGGCGCCTTCGTGGCACCCCTGTCGGGCCGCTTCACCGACCGGCGGGGCGCCAAGCCCGTGGTGCTCGGCGGCAGCCTGCTCGTGGCGCTGTCCTTCATGGTGCTCTGGGCCGG
>NZ_BACT01000589.1:0-1342 GCF_000333255.1 Methylobacterium sp. B1
CCCCCGGGGTTTAGCGGTTTAACCGCCAGGAACCCGGCCCCGCCCGGAACGGCCCAGATACAGAAAGTCACTTGGGGTTCTTCTCGACCTGCACGGCCACCCGTGGCCGGTCTCGACGCCCGCCGCCCGCAGGGCCGCGCCGTAGGCGCCGGAGCGGGCGATCAGGTCCGCGTAGTTGTATCGGCGGCCCTCAGGGGTCTCGATCACGGTCTGGGCGGGATCGGGGACGCCGTCCCGCACCAGGAGAAAGAGTGGGTTCGTCATCGTGAGGCTAGAGCTGTCGCGGGACCTGTCTGTCTGACGCACCCATAACCGCCCGGAGGGCCTTCCGGCGAGCCCTTTCCGGCGGCGCCCCGCGGCCCCGCGGTGACAGGCGGGCCCCGACCGGCCCGGATCCTACGCCTCGGCCAGCACCACGGCCCGCGGCGGCGGCAGCTTGGCGCGCAGCTCACGGGTCACCGCCGGCGCGGCCACCACGGTGCCGAGATTGGCGTAGGTCTCGTGGTTCCGCTCGATGGCGGCGAGGTCGTAGAGGTAGTTGACCATCAGGCCGTGCGACTGGGCCAGACCCTTCTTCGAGGTGTCGCCCAGGAAGTTGATGCGGTCGAGGCGCGCGCCGTTGCCGAGGTGGAACCGGGCCACCGGGTCGAGGGGGCGGCCGCGCTCGTTCTTGGCGCGCAGGAAATAGGCCGCCGCCGCCGGGATCAGCGCCCGGCGCACCGTCTCGGCCCGGGCCTTGTCGGCCGGCCAGTTCGGGTCGTCCAGCGCCCGCAGGACCTCGACATCCTCGGGCAGCAGGCCCTGCGGGCTGTCGGCCCGGCGCTCCCGCGCCAGCCACGCGGCGAAGCCCGGCACCGGCGACAGCGTCACGAAGGTCTTGAGCGTGGGCACCTCGCGGGTGAGGTCCTCGACCACCTGCTTGATCAGGAAATTGCCGAAGGTGACGCCGGCGAGCCCCTTCTGGCAGTTCGAGATCGAGTAGAACACCGCCGTGTTGGCCGCCTGCGGCTGCAGCGGCTTGCGCTCCCGCGACAGGATCGGGGCGATGGCCGGGGCGATCTGGTCGGTGAGCGCCACCTCCACGAAGATCAGCGGCTCGTCGGCCAGCGCCGGGTGGAAGAACGCGAAGCAGCGCCGGTCCGGCGGCTCGATGCGGGCGCGCAGGTCGTCCCAGTCCGCGATGGCGTGCACCGCCTCGTAGCGGATGATCTTCTCCAGGATATGGGCCGGCGTCGTCCAGTCGATGTGGCGCAGCACCAGGAAGCCGCGGTTGAACCACGAGGCGAACAGGTGCTCGAAATCGCTGTCCAGGCTGTCGACGGCGTCCATCAGGGCGGGGTCG
>NZ_BACT01000588.1:0-4784 GCF_000333255.1 Methylobacterium sp. B1
CCGCTCGGGCACGCCCTTGGAATAGTCGAGCCGGTCGACGCCGATCAGCAGCTTGCGGGTGCGCAGGCCCGCGATGGTCTCGCGCACGACCTTGTTGGCGTTGGCCTTCTCGGCCGCCTCCTTGAAGCCCGCGACGTCGATGCCGATCGGGAAGGCGCGGATCCGCGTGCGGCGGCCATCCACCATCAGCGAGCCGCCGCCCAGCGGGATCGCCCGCTGGGTATCGACGAGGTTGCGCTGCAGGTTCTGCACGTCCGCCTCGGTCTGCAGGCCGATCAGGTCGTAATCGACGATGGCACGCAGCAGCTCGCCGCTCGCCGGCAGCGAGTTGAACACGTCGGCGGCGGGCCAGGGGATATGGTGGAAGTAGCCGATCGGGTTGTCGAGCCCGAGGCCGCGCAACTCGGCGGCGAGCGGCAGCAGGTGGTAATCGTGCACCCAGATGATGTCGTCGGGCTCCACCAGCTTGGCGAGCGCCCGCGCGAAGGTCCGGTTCACACGGCTGTAGCCGGCATAATCCGAGCGCGAGAAGGCGCCGAGCCCCAGCCGGTAATGCATGATCGGCCACAGGGCGCGGTTCGCGAAGCCGGCGTAATATTCGAGGTGGTCCTGCGGCGAGAGGTCGACGACCGCGTACTGGACCCGGCCCCGGTCGATCAGCGTCGGCTCCTCGGAGGGCTCCTCGGAGATGGTGCCGCTCCAGCCGAACCAAAGCCCCTCATAGGCCGTGAAGGCCTCCTTGACCGCGACGGCGAGGCCGCCCGCCGCCACCGCCTTGCCGCCCTCTTCCGGGATGGCGACGCGGTTCGATACGATCACAAGGCGTGCCACGCGGGTCGGCTCCGGATCAGGGGCGCGGCCGGCCGCGCCTGCATCGAGACTTCACTAACATGTCAGAACGCGCGGGGGGCCTGCGCGATCCTTTGTTGCTTGTCAGGCAACCCAAGCGTGAAGCCGGGCGCGGGTCAAGTCGAGGCCCTACCGTTCCGGGACAGGGGGGCCGCTCCGTCCCGATCGGGCGCGTTGTGCAAGCGTGGCGGTTCTGGCAGATCGTGCCTGAACGTGGAGTGAGCGGTGCCGCCCGTCCCGTCGGAGCCCGTGCGCAGATCGGAACTGTGCACCGGGACCGGAACCCGTGACAGCCGAGTCGGTTACTCAGCCATCGCGGGGCTCGCGGTCGCCGCGAGCGGCTCCGTACCCGCGCCGCGAGGAGTATTTTCGAGATGGCCGGCAACGAGTTACCGCAGGGCGCCCCCGTGGACCCGGTTGCGGATCCGCACGGCGCGGCGCCGCACACCGCCGCGGAGGAGCGTGCCCAGTGGCGCGCCCTGCAGGGCGATGTAGAGGGGCTGGCCGACGTGGCGGCCGAACGCGGCCGCGGGCTGCTCGACGCGGCCCGGCTGCAGGCCCAGACCTATGTCGAGCAGCGCAAGAGCGATGCGGCCCAGTCGGTCCACGATCTGGCCCAGACGATCCGCAATTCCGGCCGCGACCTCGGCGACAAGCCGAACGTACGCGCCTTCTTCGACAGCGCCGCCGACGGGCTGGAGCAGCTCGGCTCCTCCATCGAGCGCCGCAGCCTCGGCGACTTCTACAGCGAGGCCGAGGCCTTCGCCCGGCGCGCGCCGGTGGCGGTGGCGGTGGGCACCTTCGTGGCCGGCCTGATCGCCGCCCGCTTCATCAAGTCGTCGAGCCTGCCGCCGGAGGCGCCGGACGGCGATGCCCGCGACAGCTTCCGGGCCTGACGCCATGACCCACGGCTCCGACCGGCGCCAGACCGGCGCCTCCAGCATCCAGAGCCTCATCGGCGACGCCCTGCGGGAGACCAACGAACTCGCCCGCAAGGAGATCGCGCTGTTCCGGGCCGAGATGGCCGGCAACATCCGCCAGCTCATCGTCGGCCTCGCCTGCATGGTCGGCTCGGCTGTGTTCGCCGTGGTCGCCCTACTGGTCCTGATCGGCGCCTTCGTAAAATGGCTCGCCACCATCGTCGGGTCCGAGTGGCTCTCGGCCCTGATCGTCGGCGGCGTGCTGCTGGCCCTCGCCCTCGGGATGGCCCTGTGGGCGCGCAGCGTCCTGTCCCTCTCGACCCTGGCCCCGAAGCGCACCACGCGCCAGGTCCGCCAGGATGCCCAGGCCCTGTCGGAGCGCGTGTCCGGATGAGTACGATGAACGACCTCGAGAAGGAGATCGAGGAGAGCCGCGCCCGGCTCGACGACACGATCGACCGCATCCAGGGGCGGCTCTCGGTGCCGAACCTCGTGGACGAGATGCTGGGCAATGCCCGGCGGGTGCCGGCCCTGAACAGCACCTACGACTCGGCCCTGGAGGCGGTGCGCCGCAACCCGGTGCCGGTGCTGCTGATCGCGGCCGGCGTCGGCCTGCTGTTCAACCGGATGGCGCGCGACGCCCAGCGCCGGCGCACCGAGGTCTCGGCGGAGCGCGTGCCCACCCTGAACACCGGCGCGGCCCGCGGCTACGACCCCGACCTTCCGACCGCGCGCCCGGCCCGCGATCCGCTGGACACGACCGAGATCTGACGACCGGGCGGGGCCCGGACCGAGAAACCTCCCGCGCCCGGCCGGACGGCCGGGCAGACCGGCGCCGAAGGCGGGCTGCCGGGACCGACATTCGAGGACACCGCCATGACCGACAAGCCGGGTACCCCCGCCACCCCCTCCAGCATTCCCGAGCCGCGCCCCGGCGAGGCGCCGCCGCACGGCGCTCGGGACGGGAGCCTGCGGCCCGATCCGGCCGGTCTCGGCGACCCGCGCGGGATCCCCGGCGCGGCGGCGGGAGACTTCACGCTCCGGCCCGACCCCCGCGGGCTGCACGACCCGCTGCCGCACGGCGCCGCGCCCCTCTCGGCCGGCGGCCATTCGAGCGGCGGCGCCACCGGCGCCTCGCGGGTGGACGCCGCCTCCGCCACCGTGAAGGAGGGCGTCCAGGCGGCCGGTGACCGTGCCGCGGACCTCGCCGGACAGGCACGGCAGACGGTGTCGGACTTCGCGGACGATGTCGGCAACCGTCTCGGCGGCGCCGCCGATCAGGCCCGCGACCGCGCGGCGTCCGCCTACGACGAGGTCCGGGAGCGGGCCGGCACGCTGCGCCGGCGCAACATGCGGGCGCTGGACGACCTGACCACCCAGGGTATCGACGGGCTCAACCGCGGCCGCACCGCCGTCGAGCGCTTCGTGGACGACAATCCCCTCCTCGTCGGCGTGGTCGGCGTGGCCGCCGGCCTTCTGCTCGGCGCGCTGCTGCCGCGCACCCGCCAGGAGGATCGGAGCATCGGTCCCTGGGCCGACGAGGTCCGCGACCAGGGCCTGCGCTACGCCCGCGAGGTGACCAGCATCGGCCGCGACTTCGTCCAGACCGCCCTCGATCCGGACAACCTGAACGCGGCCGCCCGCAAGGTGGTGGATCCGGACAGCCACACGCCGCCGGAGGGCGAGCGGAAGGAGCACAATCTCTGATCCGCGTTCCGGATCGGCACCGTCGCGTTACGCCCGCACCGTCATCCCGCCGCGCGCGACGACGGTGCGGCCGAATTCTCGATCCGCCGGTCCCTGCCGGCGGATCGGATCGTCAGTCCCGGTAGAGCTCCGCATGCGCGTCCCGCAGAAGGTTCTTCTGCACCTTGCCCATGGTGTTGCGCGGCAGCTCGCTCACGAACAGGACGCGCTTGGGGCACTTGAACCGGGCGAGCCGGCCCTCCAGGGCGGCCTGTACGCCGGCCTCGTCCGGGCATCCCGGCCCCCCCACCACCACGGCGGTGACGGCCTCGCCGAAATCGGGATGGCTCAAGCCGATCACCGCGGATTCGACCACGCCCGGCAGCGCGTCGATCTCGGTCTCGACCTCCTTGGGGTAGACGTTGAAGCCGCCTGAGATGATCAGGTCCTTGCCGCGCCCGACGATGTGGACGTAGCCCCGGTCATCGACCTTGCCGAGGTCGCCGGTGATGAAGAACCCGTCGGCCCGGAACTCGGCCGCGGTTTTCTCGGGCATGCGCCAGTAGCCCAGGAACACGTTCGGGCCCTTCACCTCGATCATGCCCACCGCGTCCGGACCGAGGGCCGCGCCGGTTTCCGGATCGACCACCCGCAGGGACACGCCCGGCAGGGGGAAGCCCACCGTGCCGGCGACCCGGTCGCCCGCATAGGGGTTCGAGGTGCTCATGTTGGTCTCGGTCATGCCGTAGCGCTCGAGGATGGCGTGGCCGGTACGGGCCTGCCACGCGCGATGCGTCTCGGCGAGCAGCGGCGCCGAGCCCGACACGAACAGGCGCATGCCTCCGGCCGCCTCCGGCGTGAGGCCCGGCTCCTTGAGGAGGCGGGTGTAGAAGGTCGGCACGCCCATCAGCACGCTGGCCCGGGGCATCAGGCTCAGGATCAGCTTCGGGTCGAGGCGGGGCAGGAACAGCATGGAGCCGCCGCTCGCCAGCACCGTGTTGGTCGCCACGAACAGGCCGTGCGTGTGGAACACCGGCAGGGCGTGGATCAGCACGTCGTCGGCGGTGAAGCGCCAGAAATCGACGAGGGTCCGGGCGTTCGAGGCGAGGTTGTCGTGGGTCAGCATGGCGCCCTTGGAGCGCCCGGTCGTGCCGGAGGTGTAGAGGATCGCCGCGAGATCCTCCGGGCCCCGGGGCACGTCGGCGAAGGCGCTCCCCGCATCCCCGGCCCGGTCCGCGGCCTCGGCGGCGCTGCCGCCGCCCGCCCCGTCGAGGGTCCAGATCCGGCGCACGCCCGCGGCGGCCTCCGCCAGCGCGTCGCGCCGGCCCG
>NZ_BACT01000587.1:0-1640 GCF_000333255.1 Methylobacterium sp. B1
GCCGCCCGCACCAGGGCCGGACGGGCGAGCGTNCCGGGCACCAGCGCTCCGGCGCCTGTCAGCAAGGTGCGTCGCTTCATGGATCGATCCCGTCTTCGGCGGCGACCGATCTGGCCGCAAGCCGGACTCGCGTGCAAGTGGTGCGCCACCTGGTGCGCCACCGCTGCGGGCCGTTCCGGATCGCGAGACCCCGCCCGGGCCGGGGGCCGGACGGGTCGAACGTGACCGCGCTGCGCGGGCTCTCAGGCGGCGCGCGACCAGCGGATGTCGCCGAGGCTCTCGCGGAAGGCGAAGCGGGCGAGGTGGTCGGCCACGACGTTCTCCAGCCGGGTGAGGTTCACCGGGTCGGAGCTGTCGATGCGCATCACCAGGGCGTCGGGCTCGGCATCGAAGGTGCAGACGCGGTCCTCGCCGAACGGCACGGTGCCGTGCACGGGCGTCGCCTCGACCTTGAACTTGTGGCTCCAGTGCCGGCAGAGCTGCTGCAGGTAGCGGCTCGCCTCGTTGGTCTGCACGCGGGCCTGGGAGGTGGGCATTCCGTCGGTCTCCAAAGAGATATGAAAACAGCCTGTCGGTGACGGTTCGTCGCTCGATCTCGCATCTGCGAGATAGGAAGGCCTCTGAGCAATTGCCATGCCTGGCGCCGATGGACCCGTCTTTGTCGTCGTCGGTGAAGGTCTGTCCGAAGCGTTAGCAGCGGCTTAACGCAGCGGGCCACCCCGGCGGATGACGGCGCGGCGTTGCCGTCCTGCACCCGGCTCCGCGCCGAATTATGGCGCGATGCACAAAATTCCTCAGCGCGCCGTCGAAGCGTCGCGGTCGCCCCGGATGATGACCTTGCCGGGGTTGAGCAGGTCCTCGGGGTCGAGGGCGGCCTTGAGGCGCCGCATGAGGTCGAGCCCGACCGGATCGCCGTAGCGGGCGAGTTCCTCGCGCTTGATCAGGCCGACCCCGTGCTCGGCGGCGATGGAACCGCCGAGGTCGTGCACGATGTCGTGAACGATCCGGTTGAACCGGCCCCATTCGGCCAGGAACTCCGCCGCCGCCATGTCGGGCGGCTGGGACAGGTTGAAATGGATGTTGCCGTCGCCGAAATGGCCGAATCCGCAGGGTCGCAGGCCGGGCATCTCCGCCGTGCAGGCCGCGCCTGCCTGCTCCAAGAACGCGGGGAGCCGCGACAGCGGTACCGACACGTCGTGCTTGATCGACGCGCCTTCGCGGGTCTGCGCCTCGGGAACGCCCTCCCGCAGACGCCAGAGCGCGGCGTTCTGGGCGCCGCTGGTGCCGATCGTGGCATCCGCGATCACCCCGTCCGCCAGGACCTGCCCGAGGGCGGATTCCAGCTCGGCCTGCGTGTCGGCATCCGGGCGCGCGGACGCGACCTCGATCAGCGCGTAGGCGCCGTGCGCGCCACGCAGCGGCTGCACCGTCCCCGGGACGTGGCGCAGCACGATCTCCAGGGCGAAGGGCGGGAGGTATTCGAAGGCCGTCAGGTCGCGGTCCATCCGCGCCCGCAGGAACACGAACAGGTCGAGGGCGGCCCTGGCCGAATCGAGCCCCACGAAGGCGACGCTCGTGGAGCGCGGCCGCGGGAACAGCTTCAGCACGGCCGCGGTGACGATGCCCAGCGTCCTTCGAGC
>NZ_BACT01000586.1:0-2969 GCF_000333255.1 Methylobacterium sp. B1
CATTGGCCCGGGCGGAAGCGGCCGCCGCCGGTTGGGGCGGCGACGCCGGCGGCCGCGCGCGCCGCTTGCTTGGGGCGGGCCGCCGACGCCTTCGAGGCGCAGATGCCGGCGCTGATCGGGCTCATCGTGCGGGAAGCGGGCAAAACCTACGCGAACGCCGTGGCGGAGATCCGCGAGGCGGTCGATTTCCTGCGCTACGACGCCGCCGAGGCCGAGCGAATCCTCGGCGACGCGCACGCGCCGCTCGGCCCGGTCGCCTGCATCGCGCCGTGGAATTTCCCCCTGGCGATCTTCGTCGGGCAGGCCGCGGCCGCCCTCGCGGCGGGGAACACGGTCCTGGCCAAGCCCGCGGAGGAGACGCCCCTGATCGCCGCCGCGGCGATCCGCGTGCTCCACGCGGCCGGGATCCCGGCGGATGCCCTTCACCTGCTGCCGGGGGACGGCCGTGTCGGCGCCGCCCTGGTCGCGGATCCGCGCGTGCAGGGCGTGATGTTCACCGGCTCGACCGCGGTGGCCAAGGCCATCCAGCGCGCACTCGCGGGGCGGCTGAACCGCTTCGGCGAGCCGGTGCCCTTCGTCGCCGAGACCGGCGGCCAGAACGCCCTCGTGGTCGATTCCTCCGCGCTTGCCGAGCAGGTGGTGGCCGACGTGATCGCCTCGGCCTTCGATTCCGCTGGCCAGCGCTGCTCGGCGCTGCGGATCCTGTGCCTGCAGGAGGAGATCGCCGACCGGACGCTGCACATGCTCAAGGGCGCCCTGCGGGAGCTGCAGGTCGGCGACCCGCGGTGCCTCGCCGTCGATGTCGGACCGGTCATCACCGCCGACGTCGCCGCCCGCCTCGTCGATCATGTGGCGAGCCTGCGCGCGCGGGGGTTTCCCGTGGAGCAGTTGCCCCTGCCGCCCGAGGCCGGCGCCGGGACCTTCGTACCGCCGACGCTGATCGAGATCGGGGCGGTCGCCGATGTCGAGCAGGAGGTGTTCGGCCCGGTGCTGCATGTGCTGCGCTACCGTCGGGATACCCTCGACAGGCTCCTCGCGGCGATCGATGCCACCGGCTACGGGCTGACCTTCGGGCTGCACAGCCGCGTCGACGAGACCATCGACCACGTCCTGGGCCGCGTGCGGGCCGGCAACCGTTACGTGAACCGCAACATCATCGGCGCGGTGGTGGGCGTGCAGCCCTTCGGCGGCTCGGGCCTATCGGGGACGGGCCCCAAGGCCGGGGGCCCGCTGGCCCTCGGCCGGCTGGTGCGGAGACCGCCCGCCGCCGCCTGCGACGGGCTGCCCGCCGACGACACGGCGCTGCGCCCCTACACGGCCTGGCTGCGGTCGCGCCATCGCCACGACCTCGCGGAGAGGCTGGAGACCGTCCGCTATCCCGGATCCGCCCCGATCGCGCTGGCCGGACCGGTGGGTGAGCGCAATCTGTACGCCCTGCGTCCGCGCGGGCGCGTCGCCGCCGTCGCGGCGACGGAGACGGCGCTCCTGCTCCAGCTCGGGGCGATCCTCGGCACCGGCAACGCGGCGGTCATCGTCGCGGCCGGCGGCAGCGATGCGGCCCTGGACGGTCTGCCGGCGGTGTGCGCGGCCCGGATCGCCTGGGCTCCGGATCTCGACCGCGCGGGCGACGTCCAGGGCGTCCTGTTCGCGGGCGATGCGACAGCCCTGCGGGATCTCAACGCCGCCATCGCGGCCCGCGACGGAGCCATCCTGCCGCTCCAGGCCCGCGAGCCGGAGGCGCTGGCGGCCGGCGATCTCTACGATCCGGCGGGCTTGGTCGAGGAAATCTCCACAGCGATCAACACCGCGGCGGCCGGCGGCAATGCCAGCCTGATGAGCGTCGGGTGACCCGGCGGCTGCGCGCTCAGGCCGACCGGCGCAGGTTCCAGAACAGCGGCAGCCCGGTCAGCATGCCTTCGAGGTCGCGCCGGTAGGCGGTCGGCTGGAAGTACTGGCCGCAGGGGAGATAGGCGCCGACCTCCAGGGCGCGCGCCTGGATCCGCGCCGCGAGCGCCTTCTGGGCGGCGAGGTCCGGCGCGGCGAACCACGCGCTGCGCATCTCCTCCAGGGGGGCGTCCGTGAGCCAGCTCGGGACGCCCGCGCGGCCGTTCCCGCGGGCGGCCAGATGGTAGGCCGGCGAGAGATGGTCCAGCCCGCCGGAGAAGATCCCAAACATCGACCAGCCGCCCTGGTCCAGGGGCTTCGCGTTCAGGATCCGCTGGTTCACGGTCCCCCAATCGGTGGCGACGACGTCGAGGTTCATCCCGAGCTTGCGGCAGGCATCGGCCATCACCTCGCAGATCGCGTTGATCCGCGGCACGTCGGTCCCGGAGAGCAGCACCACCCGCTCGCCCTTGTAGCCCGCCTCGGCGAGCGCCCGCCTCGCGGCGGCGAGGTCGCGAGGGCCGGTGAGCACCGCCATGCCGGCCGACGACGCCATCGGACCACCCGCGGTGAAGATCCCGACGGGCCCGCGGCGGATCGCCGGGTCGCTGCCGGCGACCGCATCCATCATCTCGGTCTGGTCGACGGCCGAGAGCAGCGCGCGGCTGATCGCGGGATTGTCGAAAGGCGGCAGGGTGTGGTTGAGGCGGATCTGTCCGATCAGCCCTGCGGTCTCCACCAGATCCACCCGCACGGCCGGCTGGCGCATCAGGTCGGGCACGAGATCGACGAGGGGCTGCTCCCACCAGTCGATCTCGCCCGAGCGCAGGGCGCCGGCCGCGGTCGCGCCGTCGGGGATCGTGCGCCACTCGATGCGGTCGAAATGCGCGATCCGCGGTCCGGCGGTGAAGCTCGCCGTCCCGTCCGGACGGGGTCGGTACTCCTCGAACCGGCGGTAGACGTTGAGCGAGCCCGGAACCCGCTCGGCGGCGACGAACCGATACGGGCCGCTGCCGACGATCTCCGGCACCGCCTGCGTCGCCGGCGTCGCGCTCAGGCGCTCCGGCATGATCACCGGGACATAG
>NZ_BACT01000585.1:0-2796 GCF_000333255.1 Methylobacterium sp. B1
AGGCCCCTTCCGTCATGACGCGTGCGGCTCGGGGCCCGGCCGCGCGAAGAAGGTCGCGACGTGGGCACGGGTTCGGTCGTCCAGAGTTCGACGGCCTGTGCGCGGTGTCGGGGATCGTCCCCCACCGCATCCGCTGCCGCTTCGGATTCCCTGGGCGAAGGATCGAGGCGCGGCGTGACTGCGTAGCGGCCGCTCGGGCTGAACCAATACGGTTTCACCGCGTCCGGAAGCGGATCGTAGCGCACCGACCCGTCGGTTCGCTCCAGGCGGCAAAGCCCGTAGGACGACCCGCCCGGCCCACATCGGAGGCCGATGAAGGCCAGCCTTCCCTCCGGATCCTCGAACAGATCGCCGTGAATCGTCAGGATGGCCGGTCCACCCGGTCGCGGCGGATAAGCCTCCTCGGCGGAAAGACGTCCGATCGGACCGTCGGACGGCCAGGTGATCCCCCGCCCATCCAGCAGGATTTCGAGATCCGCCGCCCGCAGGACGACGAGGCGGTGGAGGTATTGGGTCTCGTCGCTCGGAACATGGCTCACATAGGCTGCGATCAGCTCGGCATCGCGCGTGACGAACAGCCTACGGGCACAGGAATCCCCGCGCGGCAGGCGCCGCCGCACGACATCCCGGCGCGAGCGCCACGCGATCAGGCAGAGTTCCCCGTCTTCGGACAGGCAGATCAGCCTCTCATCGCCGACAAGGGCGGCGGCGCGGATCGAAGCCCGCGGAAAGGGCATGACCATCTGCCACGCACCGTTGTCTTCGATGGCTGCGACCGTGTTGTAGCGTCGTTCGGTGCCGGTGATCTCCAAACGCGGCATGCGGCGTCCTCATCGAGACGTGGGCTCTGACCTGAGCGGTCCGCAACCAAGGGCGGACAATCCGAATGTGCAAAACGATTGAATGCCCTAATATATCTCAATATAGTCTTATGTAACTCGCGGCTAGCGGACCAATAGACGGCCAAAACATACGACAAGACCTTATGTGGGCGGAAGCCTATGGATTGACCTAGTTCATCGCCGGGGCATCCCTGCATACGGGATCCGATCTCGCGCAGGCGCAGGCTTCGCTCCTGAAAGGTGAGGCCGCGTGACCGTGACCGCCCGGGACGGGCCGGTCGGTCCAAGCCTTTCCGTCGGCACCCCGGCTTCGACGCGGCGCCCGGATTGTGTAGCCTGAGGTCGCAACGGCGCGGCATCGTGCCGTGTCGGAGGGACGGATCATGTCCGGGACCGGCGTCGTCGAAGCTGCGGCCGTCGGGGCGAGTGCTGCCTCCCGCCGGCTCGCCGCCGGCCTGCCGGACCGGTCGCCCCTGAGGCAAGCCGTGACGGCGGCCTGTCGGCGGCCCGAGAGCGAGTGTGTGGCGGCGCTCCTCGATCAGGCCCGCCTGTCGCCCGAGGCCGCCCGGCGCGTCGCCGAACATGCGGGACGCCTGGTCGAAACCCTGCGTCGGCAGGGGCGCCGCGGCGGCGTCGAGGGGCTGATCCAAGAATATGCGCTGTCGAGCCAGGAGGGCGTGGCGCTGATGTGCCTCGCCGAGGCGCTGCTGCGAATCCCCGACACGGCGACGCGGGACGCGCTGATCCGCGACAAGATCGCGGGCGGCGACTGGGCAGCCCATCTCGGGCACAGCCCGTCGCCTTTCGTGAACGCGGCGACCTGGGGCCTGCTCGTCACCGGCAAGCTCGCCGCGACCCGGGACGAGGCCGGTCTGTCCGCCGCGCTCACCCGCCTGATCGCCCGCGGCGGTGAGCCGGTGATCCGCACCGGCGTCGATCTCTGCATGCGGATGATGGGCGAGCAATTCGTGGCCGGGCGGACGATCGCCGAGGCCCTGCGGCATGCCGGGCGGCGCGAGGCCAAGGGCTTCACCTACTCGTACGACATGCTCGGCGAGGCTGCCGTGACCGCGGAGGATGCGAACGCTACCGGGGCGCCTACGCGGAGGCGATCCGGGCGATCGGGGCGGCCTCCGCCGGCCGCGGCGTGCTCCTCGGACCCGGCATCTCGATCAAGCTGTCGGCGCTCCATCCCCGCTACGTGCGGTCGCAGCGCGACCGTGTTCTGGCCGAACTCCATCCCCGTGTGTGGGACCTCGCCCGCCTCGCCAAGGGCTACGGGATGGGCCTGAACATCGACGCCGAGGAGGCCGATCGCCTCGACCTGTCTCTCGATATCCTGGAGCGGCTCGCCCTCGATCCGGACCTCGCTGGCTGGGACGGGCTCGGCTTCGTGGTCCAGGCTTACGGCAAGCGGTGTCCCTTCGTCATCGACGTGCTGATCGATCTCGCCCGCCGAAGCCGTCGGCGGCTGATGGTGCGTCTGGTCAAGGGCGCCTATTGGGACAGCGAGATCAAGCGGGCGCAGGTGGACGGTCTGGCGGATTTCCCGGTCTTCACCCGGAAGCTTCACACCGACGTCTCGTATCTCGCCTGCGCGCGTCGGCTCCTCGCGGCTCCGGACGCGGTCTTGCCGCAATTCGCCACCCACAACGCCCAGACCCTGGCGAGCATCGTCGAGATGGGCGGCCCGGATTTTCGGCCCGGCCAGTACGAGTTCCAGTGCCTGCACGGCATGGGCGAGCCGCTCTACGAGGCCGTGGTCGCCGAAGAGCGCCTGCGCCGCCCCTGCCGGATCTACGCGCCGGTGGGCACTCACGAGACCCTGCTCGCCTATCTCGTCCGGCGGCTTCTGGAGAACGGGGCGAATACCTCCTTCGTCAACCAAGTCGCCGACGCGGCCGTGCCGATCGCGGCGTTGATCGCCGACCCCGTCACCGCCGTGGAGGCCATG
>NZ_BACT01000584.1:0-13478 GCF_000333255.1 Methylobacterium sp. B1
GTTCCGGCGGCCCGAGGATGTCGCGGCGCTGACAGCTTTTTGATGGGCGAGGGCGCCGCTTACATCACGGGGACCGTGCTGCCCGTCGATGGCGGCCTGACCGCCATGATGGGTGTCCACCGGTCCTGACCGGTGGCCCCGCCGACCGGGACCATCCTGACGATGCGCGCCAGCTTCGCCCTATCCGCCGCCTTCTGCTGTGCGGCCGTCCTGATCCCGGGCCACGCCCGGGCGGAGCCGCAGGTCTACCGGATCTCCGGCCTGCCGCCGGGCGAGCCGCTCAGCATCCGCGCCGAGCCGGATCCGTCCGCCGAGCAGATCGGCGAGATCCGCACGCGTGCCCTGGTCTTCGGCTGCACCAACGACACGCCGAGCCGCACCACGTGGTGCCGGGTGAAGGCCGGACGGGTCCTGGGCTGGGCGCGGCGGCGATATCTGGCGCCGGAGTGATGAGAGAGACGATGAAAGCCCTGCAGCTGTTCGGCGACCGCGACCTGCGCCTGACCGAGATCGAGCCGCCGCCCGCACCGGGCGCCGACGAGGTCCGGATCCGCATCCGCGCCGTCGGCCTCAATTTCATCGATGTCTGGGGCTTCCGCGGCATGGCCTTCGCCAAGCGGAAGATGCCGCTTATCGTCGGCGCGGAAGCGGCCGGGATCGTCGAGTCGGTCGGAGCGGGGGTCACCGGCCTCGCGGCCGGGGACCGGGTCGTGCCCTACGGGGCGATGACCTGCGGCCGATGCCGGGCCTGCCGCGAGGGGCGCGACAACCTCTGCGAGGACGTGTCCGGGGTGATGGGCTTCCATCTCGACGGCTTCGCCCGGGAGTTGGTCACCCTGCCGGCCCGCCTCGTCGTGAAGGTGCCGGACGGGGTCAGCGACACCGACGCCGCCTGTGCGGGCATCGCCTTTGGCACGGTCCAGCACATGCTGTTCGACAATGCCCGGCTGGAGCCCGGCGAGAGCGTGCTGGTCCATGCCGGCGGCTCTGGCATCGGCACCGGGGCGATCCGCATGGCCAAGGCGATCGGCTGCACCGTCTACACGACCGTCGGCGACGACGAGAAGGGCCGCAAGGCCGCGGAACTCGGCGCCGACCACGTCATCAACTACCGCACCGAGCGCTTCGAGGGCGAGGTCCGCCGGCTGACGAAGCGCAAGGGCGTCGACGTGGTGTTCGAGCATGTCGGCGCCGACACCTGGAACGGCTCCCTGCTCTGTCTGAAGCGCGGCGGCCGCCTCGTGACCTGCGGGTCGACCTCGGGTGTCTCGACCACCATGAACCTGATGCAGCTGTTTCAGCAGCAATACCGCATCACCGGCTCCTTCGGCTGCTCGCTCGCCAATATCGGTCAGTCGCTCGCGAAGATGGAAGCCGGCATCCGGCCGGTCGTCGACACGGTGTACCCGCTCGCCGATTTCGCGCAGGGTCTGGAGCGGCTCGAATCGCGCCGGGTGTTCGGCAAGATCCTCGTCAGCCTGTAGCGCCGACGGCGTCGCGCCCCTCGGGCGCTGCAATGTCTCCGGGTGTCGCGATCAGCATTTCGCGCCGCGAGAGACTTGGCGTAAACGTCGCCGTACGGGTCGCTGGGGGGGCGCCCGGACCGTATCCCTGGAATCGATTGTGCTGCGTCTCGCCCTCCTGCTGAAACGATCGTACCCGCGCCTCGCGGGCTTCGCCATGGTCCCGGTGATCCGGGCCCTGGTCCTTCTGGCGCGCCTCCTCGGGCCGGTGCGGTCCACGGCATTCGCGGCGCTGCTGCTGCGCACCCTCGGACCGCTCCTGCCGGCGCACCGCACCGCGATGGCGAATCTGCGGGCGGCGTTCCCCGACATGCCGGACGCGGAGCGGAGACGGATCGCCCTGGAGGCCTGGGACAATCTCGGGCGGACGGGGGCCGAGTACGCCCATCTCGACACCCTGTTCGATTACGATCCCGCCGCGACGGGCCCGATGCGGACCGAGGTGTCGGGTATCGAGCACTTCTACGCCCTGCGCGACGACGGCGAGCCGGGTCTCATCTTCTCGGCGCATCTGGCGAACTGGGAGCTGCCGGCGATCTGCGCGGCCCGGTTCGGCCTGGACGCTACCGCGGTCTTCCGCCCGCCCAACAATCCGGCCGCGGCGCGCCTGGTCCAGGAGGTCCGGCGCAAGACGATGGGCGGCTTGGCCGCATCTACGCCGGGGGCCGTCTTCGCCATGCGCGACGTGGTCGAGAATGGCGGCCATCTGGGCCAGCTCATCGATCAGCATTTCACCCGCGGCGTCGTGGTGAACTTCCTCGGCCGGCCCTGCCTCGCCAACCCGCTGCTCGCCAAGCTCGCCCGCCATTACGACTGCCCGGTCCATGGCGTGCGCGTCGTGCGCCTGCCGGAGGGCCGCTTCCGCCTCGACCTGACCCCGCCCCTCGACCTGCCCCGGGCCGCCGACGGGACCATCGACGTGGCCGGCGCCATGCAGGCGATGACAGCCGTCGTGGAGGGCTGGGTGCGCGAAAATCCCGGACAGTGGCTGTGGATGCATCGCCGCTGGCGGCCCGACATGCTGCCGAGGGCAAGAGTGACGTCGGCGCTATCTCAACCGACGGTAGAGGCTTCTCAAGCCAACGTGATTTCACCTTCGGCCTCCCAGACGGTCTGATGGATCGATGACGCCCCGGCCCCGCGCCCCGATCCGCGACCGCCGCGCGCTCCGCGCCGCCGTGTTGGCCTGCGCGGCGCTCGCCGCCATGCCGGCGCGGGCCGAGCCGGTCCGGGCCGTGGTGGAATTGTTCACCAGCCAGGGATGCGGCGCCTGCCGGGCCGCGGATCCGGTTCTGCGCGATCTGGCCCGCAAGCCCGGCGTCGTCGCCCTGACCCTGCCGGTGACCTACTGGGACTATCTCGGCTGGAAGGACACGCTGGCGCTGCGGCCGTTGACCGAACGCCAGCGGGCCTACGCCCGGGGCCGGGGGGCGCGGCAAGTCTTCACACCGCAAGTGGTGGTTGACGGCAACGGGTTCGCCGTGGGCTCGGACCGACCGGCCCTGGACCGGCTGATCCGCGAGGCCTGCCAGCACGGCGGGCTGCCGGTCCCGGTGCGGGGGGAGATGAAGGGCGACCGGATCCTGGTGGAGGTCGGGGCGGCCCCGGAGGCCAAGACCGAGATCCGCGGCGATGTCTGGCTCGTGCCGGTGCTGCGCAGCCGCGCCATCGCGATCCAGGCCGGGGAGAATGGCGGCCGGACGGCGACCTACGTGAACGTCGTGCGGGGCATGCAGCGCCTCGGCCACTGGACGGGCCAGCCAATCAGTTTCGAGGTGTCCGATGCCCAGGCCCACATCGCCGACGCGGACAGCTGGGTCGTCCTCCTGCAGGGCGCGGCCGATGGCAGGCCGGGCCGCATCTTCGGCGCCGCGAAGGGACCCGGGCTGTAGCGCCCGGGTGCCGGCTACGCCTATTTCAGCGAGATCGGGTCGATCTGTCGGCGGCCTTCGCGCTCGTGGCGCGCCCGGGACTCGCGCGCCAGCGCCGCGAGCCGGCGGTCGAGCCGGTCGGACAGGCGGCCCACCAGCCCGATCGCGCCGTCGATCGTCCGGCTGACGAGCGCGACGGTACCGGTGACGGCTCCGACGATCCCGCTCTCGATGGCGCGACCGATTCGGCGAACAAGCTTCATGTCGACGGACTCTGGAAAGGCGGCGCCATCAGCGCCTCGATCCGCGGCAGGTAGGGCAGCGCGTTGGGAGCGTGATGCGGCGGAAAGCGGCGCAGATCCGCGTGCCGGGGGCGGAACTTTTCCGCGACGCGGCCCCCATTTGCGCAGTGCGGCCGGACGGCCTGAACCGGCGGGGTGGCAGGCTCGTTGCAGAGGTGTGAGCGTCCGCCGTTCCGCACAGGCGCTTGCCATCGAGGGTCGACCATGCGGCGACGCCCGTTCCTGTCCGGGATGCTTGCCGCCCTTTCGCTGGCCGGTCGCCGCGCCCATGCGGCCGATCCGGGGGTGGACCTCCTCCTCGTCCTGGCGGCGGACGTGTCGCTCAGCATCAGCGCGGCCCGGTTCGAACTCGAGCGCAGGGGCTACGCGGAGGCCTTCGCGGATCCGCGCGTGCTCCGCGCCATCGGCGAGGGCCCGACCGGCCGCATCGGTGTCGCCCTGTTCGACTGGGCCGGCCCCGGCGAGCAGCAGGTGGCGGTCGACTGGATGGTGATCGGCTCGGCCGGCGATGCGGCCGCCTTCGCCGCCCGTCTGCTGACCGTACCGCGCCCGTTCTATGGCCGCACCGCCATCGGCTCGGCGATCGCCTTCGCCACCGATCTGCTGGCGCGGGCGCCGTTCCGCGCCGACCGGCGGGTGATCGACATCTCGGGCGACGGCACCGGCAATGCCGGGCGCTCCATCGCGGAGGCCCGGGACGCCGCCGTGGCATCCGGCATCACGGTGAACGGCATCGTGATCCTCAGCGATCCCGAGGGCATGCCGGACTTTCTGAAGGAACACACCAACCCGTCGGGCGGTCTGGCGGCGTATTACCGGGCCGTCGTCATCGGCGGCGAGGGCGCCTTCGTGATGACCGCCGAGAGCTTCGCGGCCTTCGGCCGCGCGCTCATCGCCAAGCTCGTGCGCGAGATCGCCTGACCGTCACCCGGATCCCAGAGGACCCACCATCGATGCGCCTCGCCGTCCTCCAGTTCACGCACGAGACCGTGACGTTCCTGCCGAACGACACGACCCGGGACGACTTCATTTATCCCGGTTCGCCGGCGGCCGGAGACGCGCTGCTCGCCACCGATCCCAAGGGCTACATGGGCGGCTTCGTGCAGGTAGCGCGGGAATACGACGGCGTCGCGCTGGTCGGCATCACCTCGCCGCTCTGGCCGCGCACCGGCACGGCCTCCGGCTGGATCACTGCGGACGCTTACGCGCAATTCCTCGGCCGGATGATCTCGGAGTTGCGGGCGACGGGTCCGTTCGACGGCGTCTACCTCGCGCTGCACGGCGCGATGGCGGTGCGCGGCGTTCCCCGGCCCGAGGCCGACATCGCCCGGCAGGTCCGCGCGGCGGTGGGCGACGCGGCGGTTCTCGTCGGGACCTTCGATCTGCACGGGAACGAGGATCAGGCCTTCCTCGACCATGCCGACCTGGCTTTCGCGGTGAAGTATTTCCCGCATTACGACGGCCACCTCCAGGGCCAGCGGGCCGCCCGGATGCTGGTCCGTACCGTGCGCGGCGATTACCGGCCGGCGCATCGGACCCTCAAGGTGCCGATCCTGTCACCCACCGTGGTCCAATGGACCGGTGCCACGCCCTGGGCCGACCTCGTGCAGCGCGCCCTCGTCTGGGAGGCGCGCGAGCCGGACGTGTTCGTCAACGTCTTCTTCGGCTTCCCGTGGGGCGATGCTCCGGATGGCGGGATGACCGTGCAGGCGATCACCAACGGCGATCCGGACCTCGCCGACCGCGTGGCGCGGGACGTCGCGGATTTCGCGTGGCGGCAGCGGCGTTCGCTGCTCGAGGCGACGCGGATCCATACGATCGCCGACGGCGTGCGCCTCGCCCGGGCGGCGGTCGCGGAGGGCGCCGTTCCGGTCGTCCTCGCCGACCACAGCGACCGGTCCGGCCGGGGGACCTGGCTGCTTAGCGAGATCCTCCGGCAAGGTCTCACCCGCACCCTGGTCGCCACCGTCGCGTCGCCCGCGGTCCTGGCGGCGGCGCGGGAGATCGCGGTGGGCGACCCGTTCGACGCGCCGGTCGGCGGCGGCGGCGACCCGTCCGCGGGCGATCCGGTGCGGATCACCGGAACCGTGCTGCGCGTCGTCGCGGCACCGGAGCCCGGTGTCGCCGGCAGCGGCGGTGGCGGCGGAACCTGGATCTGCGTCGCCTTCGGAGGCGGCAACGTGCTCGTCCTGAGCCCGCAGCTCGCGCAGATCGTCGACCCGGAGGAGCTGTGGCGTCTCGGCCTGGAGCCGGCCGATTTCGACGTCGTGGCGATCAAGTCGCGGGTGCATTTCCGGCGCGGCTTCGACGACAGCGGCTACGCCCGCACGATCCTGCTGGTGGAGCCCCCGGAGCCGTTCCTCGGGACGGTGCGGCTCGATCATCTCCCCTACGCGCAGATGCGGGCGGCCGACTTCTATCCCTACGGCGATCGGCCCGGCCCGGTCCCGTCGGATCGTTGACCGAGCCCTCGGGGACGACAGGTGGCGTCCGCCGTCACCCCCGGGTGCTCGCCCTGCACGTCCGAGACCGCTAGGTTCATCCCGCACGGGCTCGGTGAAGCGCGGCGAGGGAGGAACGGAATGCGGATTTCGGCCGACAGGCTGTCCGCCTTTGTGCGGGACATCTTCGTGCGCGAGGGCTGCGCCGAGCCGGAGGCCGAACGGATCGGCCGGTTCCTGGTGGCGGCCAACCTCACCGGCCACGACAGCCACGGGGTCGTCCGCGTCACCCGCTACGTCGAATGGCTGCGCGCGGGCGAGGTCGAGGCCGGCCGCACGCCCGAGATCGTCACCGACGCGCCGAACTTCGCCCTCGTGGACGCCCATTACGGATTCGGTCAGACGGCCGGCCCCGTCGCCGTCGATCTCGGGATCGCCAAGGCGCGGGAGAACGGTGTCGCGATCATTGCCCTGCGGCATGCCGGGCATATCGGCCGGATCGGCGAGTGGGCCGAGCGGGCGGCGGCCGCGGGGCTCGTCTCGGTGCATTTCGTCAACGTGGCGGGCAGCCTCCTCGTGGCGCCCTTCGGCTCGGTGGAGCGCCGGTTCTCGACGGCGCCGTTCGCCGCCGGCTTCCCGGTTCCGGATTCCGAGCCGATCATCCTCGACTTCGCCACCTCGCTGGTGGCCGAGGGCAAGGTGCTCGTCGCGTCCCGGGGCGGCAAGCCGCTGCCGGAGGGCGCGCTGATCGAGCCCGACGGCCGCCTGAGCGCCGATCCGGCGACGCTGTTCGGACCGCTGGAGGGCGTCGAGCGCGACAACCAGCGCGGCGCCGGGGCGATCCGGGGCTTCGGCGAGCACAAGGGATCCGGCCTCGCGCTGATGTGCGAGCTGCTCGCCGGCGCGCTCACCGGCTCCGGAACCGCCGGCCCCGGGCAGCGGCGGATCTGCAACGGCATGCTGTCGATCTACGTCACGCCCGCCGCCCTCGGCACCGAGGATGTGCTCGCCGCCGAGACACGGGCCTATCTCGATTTCTTCAAGAGCGCCAAGCCGATGCCCGGCGCCGAGGTTCTGCTGCCGGGCGAGCCGGAGCGGCGGATGCGCGCCGAACGCCTCGCCGAGGGCGTGCCGCTGCCCGCGCTCGTCTGGGAAACCCTCCTGGCCGCCGGCCGGCCGCACGGCCTCGACGGGAACGCCTACCGCGACTGAGCCGGACAAGGCCCGGCGCGACACCACGATCGGCGGCGACCCCCGGCCAAAACGGGGGCGCCGCACGGCCCGGGGACGCCATCCCCGGCATTCGGGAGGAGAACGCGATGCCTCGTTTGCGCTGGCTCATGATCGGCCTCTGCATGGCCGCCAACGCGATCAATTACATCGACCGCGCCAATCTCGCGGTCGCGGCGCCGTCCATGTCCAAGGAACTGGGGCTCGACGCCACCGATATGGGCCTGATCCTGTCGGGCTTCTTCTGGACCTACGCGATCATGCAGCTGCCCTTCGGCTACGTGGCCGACCGGGTCGGCGCCCGGCTCTCGCTGGTGGTCGCGGTGGTCTGGTGGTCGGCCTGCACGGCGCTGACCGCGGCCGGACGGGGCTTCCTGTCGCTGCTCGGCCTGCGCATGCTGCTCGGCATCGGCGAGGCCGGGGCCTATCCGTCCTTCGCCAAGGTCGCGGCCTCGTGGTTTCCCCGCGGCGAGCGCAGCTTCGCCAGCAGCATCTTCGACAGCGGCTCCCGGGTAGGCTCGGCGCTGGCGATCCCGCTGGTCTCCTGGGTGATCGCGACGCTCGGCTGGCGGGAATCCTTCATCGTCACCGGCGTGCTGGGCTTCGTCTGGGCGGTGTTCTGGATGTGGCTCTACCGCGAGCCGGAGAACCACCCGAAGGTCTCGCCGGAGGAACTGGCCCGGCTCCGAGCCGCGCAGGACCGGCCGAAGACCGTCGATGCCGCCGACGCCCAGAATCAGGTGCCGTGGCTGTCGCTGTTCCGGTACCGCACCGTCTGGGGGATGATGGCAGGATTCTTCTGCCTGAACTTCGTGATCTACTTCTTCATCACGTGGTTTCCGACCTATCTGGTCAAGGCGCGCGGCTTCTCACTGGCCGAACTCGGCACGCTGGGCAGCCTGCCGGCCCTGGCGTCGATCCCCGCGGGCTGGCTCGGCGGCTTCGCGTCGGACGCGCTCTACCGCCGCGGCTGGAGCCTCACCGCGGCCCGCAAGACCTGCCTCGTCGGCGGCATGCTGATGTCGTCGGTGATCACGCTGTCGATCATAGCCCCGAACGTCTACGTGGCTCTGCTGTGCTTCGCGGTCGCCTATGGCAGCCTCGCCTTCACGGCGGCGTCGATCTGGGCGCTGCCCGGCGACGTGGCGCCGACCCCGGCCCACGTGGCCTCGATCGGGGGCATCCAGAACTTCGCCTCGAACGTCGCGGGGATCGTGACCACGACCTTCACGGGCATCATGCTGACCGTCACCCAGGGCTCGTTCGTGATCCCCCTCATCGTGGCCGGCGGGTTCTGCCTGCTGGGCGCCTTCATCTACCTGTTCGTGGTCGGCGAGATCGCGCCGCTTCCGGTCCGCGACTCCCGCGTCCCGGCCCTGCGTCCCGAGGCGGCGCGGTGACGGCGACCGGCCCCACCGAATCCCAGGAGAGACCGATGTCCACCTATCCCGTGATCACCCTCCGGCCGGCCGACGGCGTGGCCGTGGCGCGCGGCGCCATCGAGCCGGGCACCCCGGTCGCCGACGGCGTGACGGCCGCGGAGCGGATCCCGGCCGGCCACAAGGTCGCGGTCAGGGGTCACCGCAGCGGCGAGCCGGTGACCAAGTACGGCCAGATCATCGGCTTCGCGAAGGAGGACATCGCAGCCGGCCGGCACGTCCACGTCCACAATCTCGGGATGGGGGAATTCGCCCGGGACTACGCGTTCGGCGTCGACGCCAAGCCGACGCGGCTCGTGACGCCGGCGGCGACCTTCCAGGGCATCCGCCGCCCCGACGGGCGCGTGGCTACCCGCAACTACGTCGGCATCCTCACCTCGGTGAATTGCAGCGCGCACGTGGCCGACCTGATCGCCGACGCGTTCCGCCGTCACCCGATCCTCGGCCTCGACCCGCTCGCTCCCTATCCCAATGTCGACGGCGTCGTGGCGCTGACCCACAAGACCGGCTGCGGCATGGCGATGGGCGAGCCGCTGCGGCTCCTGCGGCGGACGCTCGCGGGCTACGCGCGGCACATCAACTTCTCGCACATCGTGATGATCGGGCTCGGCTGCGAGGTGAACCAGATCGGCGCGTTCCTGGAGGAGCAGGGGCTCGGCGACCGGATCCGCAGCATGAACATCCAGAGCCTCGGGGGCACGCGGAAGACCGTCGAGGCCGGCATCGACTTCGTGAAGGGGATTCTGGCCGAGGCGAACGTGGTTCACCGTGAGCCGGTGCCGGCGAGCGAACTGATCGTCGCCCTGCAATGCGGCGGCTCGGACGGATATTCCGGCGTCTCGGCGAATCCGGCTCTGGGGATCGCCAGCGACCTCGTGGTGCAGAACGGCGGCACGGTGATCCTGTCGGAGACCACCGAGACCTACGGGGCCGAGCACCTGTTCACCCGCCGTGCCGTCAGTCCGGATGTGGGCCAGAAGCTCGTCGACCTGATGCACTGGTGGGAGGACTACACCCGCAAGGAGGGATCGGAGATCGACGCGAACCCGTCGCCGGGCAACAAGGCCGGCGGCCTGACCACGATCCTGGAAAAGTCGCTGGGCGCCATGGCGAAGGCGGGCAGCACCAACCTCGTCGACGTGCTGCGCTACGCCGATCCCGTCACCGCCAAGGGCTTCGTGTTCATGGACACGCCCGGCTACGATCCGGTCTCGGCCACCGGGCAGGTGGCGGGCGGGGCGAATCTCGTCTGCTTCACCACCGGGCGCGGCAGCGTATTCGGCTGCAAGCCGTCGCCGTCGATCAAGATCGCCACGAACTCGGCCATGTACCGGCGGCTCGAGGAGGACATGGACGTCAATTGCGGCACGATCCTCGACGGCGAAGAGAGCGTGGAGCAGGCCGGGCGCCGGATCTTCGACCTGATCCTCCGGGTCGCGAGCGGGGAGCGGACGAAGAGCGAGCAGTTCGATTTCGGCTCCTCGGAATTCGCCCCCTGGCAGATCGGCGCGACCGTGTGAGCCCTGGGCCGCTCGCATCGGATCGAGCGCTGCGCCAGTCCTAAGCGCCGGTTAGAGATCCGTCCGCGTCACATGCGGAAAGCCCAGGATGAAGTCGGCGCCGAAGGCGGTGACGGGCGTGTGGAAGCCCGGCGCGACCTGTCCCGCGGCGACGCGCCGGGCGATCTCCAGGGCGGTCCAGACCGTCAGCGTGTAGCCCTCGGCGGTCTCCATCCGGCTCGCCGCGCGGCGGCCGGCGCCGTCCCAGGCTTCCGCCAGGAAGGTGCTGCGGGCTTTTTCCCGCGCGGCGGCGGACGGGCCGGCGGGCAGCCGGTCGATGCCGCGGTTGATCAGGCGCTGCGCGGTTTCGCCTGCGATGATCCGCCGGATTCCGGCGGGCAGACCGGCCACCGCCGCCATGGCGGGGAAGGCCTCGAAGTAGACGTCGATGTTCGGTACCCCGGTCGAGTACCACGCGCTGGACACGTCGCCCCAGCCGAGCCCCACGGTCCGGCGCGGGCCGGCGCCGAAATCGGCGGTGCCGCGGGGCGGGCTCGGCAGCTCGACGATGCGTCCGTCCCGGCGCACCCGCGTCCCCCAGGCGATGCCCTCCACCATGGTGCGGGCGGTGCCGCGGCTGAAGCCGCCGAACCCGCCGATGGAGATGCGCAGATGCGTCGCGCCGGGCAGGCGCCCGGCCACGTGGGCAGCGAGGCAATCGCTCGGCACCACATCGAAGCCCGCGGCCGGCAGGAGGACAAGGCCGGCCGCCTTCGCCGCCGCATCCTGCGCGGCGAGCGCCTCCAGCACCGCGATCTCGCCGGTGATGTCGACGTAATGCGCGCCCGCGGCGAGGCAGGCCTCCACCATCGGCCGCGCCGTCTTCGAGAACGGGCCCGCCGCGTGGATCACCGCCGCCACCCCTGCGAGCGCGGCGCGCAGGCCGTCGGCATCGTCGAGGCGTGCGACCCGCATCTCCAGACCGAGCCGGGACGCAAGCGGCCGCAGCGTGTGCGCGTCACGCCCCGCCAGGATCGGATACAGGCCCTGCCCGACGGCATGCGCGGCCAGGAGCTGGCCGGTATAGCCGGTGGCGCCGTAGATCAGGATCGCGGTCATGCGGGGCTTCTGCCACCGCTTCCGCAGGTGTCAAAGCGCGCGCCGAACGGCGTTCGCCGATGGTAGGGACGGACACATCGAATCGCGACACGGCGGGCGGTCCCGGATGTCGGACCCGCCGCCATCGGGAGAAGCGGCACCATGTTCAAGCGAACCGTCCGGCCGAGCGCACGGCGAACCCGCGGCAGGGCTGCGGGTTGGACCGCGGTCCTCCTGGCTTTGACCACACCCGCCTGGGCCGCCGACGGACCCGTGGTCCTGAAGGCGCCGGCCGACCTGATTCCCGGCCTCGCGGCCATGCCGCAGATCGCTGCGCCGGCCGACGACGCCGAGCGGCGGATCAACGCGGCGGTGAAGCGCCTCGACACGAAGGCCCTCGCGGCGGCGCGGGACTGCAAGGCGCAGGATGGGAAGAACGGCTCCTGGGAGCGGACCGTCGAGACCCCGATGCGCGGCCCGCGTTTCCTGAGCTTCGTGATCTCCGACAGCATGTATTGCGGAGGCGCGCATCCGAACTCCAGCACGATGTCGATCGTCTACGACCTCACGACCGGCGCCCCCGTGGATTGGACCACCCTGCTGCCCGCATCCCTGACCGGCACGCTCGCCCTCGCCGAGGGCGCGGGCGGCACCAAGATGGTGACGCTCGCCTCCAAGACGCTGCACGAACTCTACCTCGCGGGCTATCGGCCGAGGACGGGCGATCCGAAGTCCGTCGACGCGGACAAGGAATGCCGCGAGGCGGTCACCGAGACCTACGACGGCCAGCCACCGGCCATGATGGCGTGGCTCGACACCAAGGCCGGAGGCCTCGCGGTGCAGTTCGACCTGGCGCACGTCGTCCAGGCCTGCGCCGATCCGGTGGTGATCCCCACCGCCACCCTGCGCCGCAAGGGCGCCCAGCCCCTCCTCACCGAGGCGATCGAGGCCGCCCACGCCCAAGCCATGAAGTGACGGGATCGCGCGACGGACCGTTTCGCGTCCCGCGGCCTCAGGTCGGGCCGGGCGGTGCGGCCGGCCGGTCCGCGAGCGCCGCCAGGACCCGCCGGCCATAGGCGGTGGTCGCGAGGCTGGCTCGGAGTTCGCGAGACAGGGCGTCCGGGCCGAGGTGGCAATCGAGATCGGGCCGCGCGGCGAACCCATCGAGTTCCTCGCGGATGAGCACGGCGAAGTCGGCGGGATCCAGCAACCCCTCGGCGGCATCGAGGACACCGTGTTCCTCGAGGAAGCCTCCGCCCAGGCTGATCACGCCGTCCCTGTACCGGATCAGCGCAAAATAGACGCCGAACCCGATCATGGCCCGGTCCCGCCAGCCCGTCGCGGCGATGTAGGTCTGCATCATTACCGTGGTGGAGTAGTCCTCGTGCTCCCCGTCGCGCTGGGCGAGATAGTCACGAAACACGTCGTGGGCCGCCGGATCGAGATGGAGCAGCGCCTGCATCGCCGGCGCCAGCGCTCCCTGGTTGTCATCGGGCCCCCAGATCTGCCGGTACAGGTTCTTGGCGGCCACGAGTGCGGGCTGGACTTCGAGATAGGTTGTCAGGAGCTCACGCAGCCCGGGCGCCACCGCAATGCGCTCGCGCGCGATCCGCGCGAAGAAGGCCGGCTCCGTCATCGCCTTCCCGCCGACCCTGAAGGTCAGCGCCAGGGCGTCGCTCCGCAGAAGAGCGGCCAGATCCGTCCGGATCTGACCTGTGAGCCAGCCCAACGATTCCGCGATGGCCGCAGCCGAGAAATCCGCCACGGTGACCACCGGTAGCGAGCGCGCCAGGAAGCGCCCGACCGCCGACGCGCTCGGCCCCGCCGACGCCAGAGGGCGATACCCGTCCTCGTCCTGCGCGATCAGCCGCGCGGGTCCCGAATCGGCGCACCAGGGTCGCGGAATGAAGACGGCGTCGCTGTAGAAGCGGATCTCGACCCTCTCGGCATCGGCCACGTCGCCGAATGTGGAAACGGCCTTGGCGCCCGCATAGCGGCCGAACGCGAAGACGGGCGAGCGGGCGCCGTCCAGGCCGATGCACTGGAACTCTGTTTCTGATCCCAGAAGAACCCGA
>NZ_BACT01000583.1:0-1094 GCF_000333255.1 Methylobacterium sp. B1
CCGCTTCTCGCTGCTCTCGGCGCTCTCCACCCGCAACGATGCGCCGGAAGCGGCCTCGAAGCCGTTCTCGAAGGACCGGGACGGCTTCGTGATGGGCGAGGGCGCGGCCGCTCTGGTTCTTGAGAACGCCGAGGCCGCGATCGCCCGGGGCGCCGCGATCCTCGGCTACGTCCTCGGCTGCGGCGAGAAGGGCGACGGCTTCCACCGCACCCGCTCCAGTCCCGACGGCGCGCCGATCATCGCGGCGATCCGGGCCAGCCTGGAGGATGCCGGCGTCGCGGCCGAGGCGATCGACACAGTGAACGCGCACGGCACCTCGACGCCGGAGAACGACAAGATGGAGGCCCTGGGCCTGGGGGCCGTGTTCGGCGCCCGCGCGGCCAGCCTGCCGGTGACCTCGAACAAGTCGATGATCGGCCACACCCTGACCGCGGCGGGCGCCATCGAGGCCGCGGTCTCGCTGCTGACCATCCGCCACGGCCGGATCCCGCCGACCATCAACCACCGGGTGCCGGACCCCACCATCGCCCTCGACATCGTCGAGACCGCCCGCGACCTTCCGGTGCGCACGGTGCTGTCGAACTCGTTCGGCTTCGGCGGCCAGAACACCTGCCTGGTCTTCGGCGCGGAGCCCGCGTGAGCGCCGCACCTGCCCAGAGCCGCGTCCTCGTGACCGGCGGCGCGTCCGGAATCGGCGCCGCGATCGTCCGCGCCCTGGCCGAGGCCGGGCTGAGCGTCGACTTCACCTATCGCGCCTCCGCCGAGGCCGCGCAGGCCTTGCTGGCCGACCTGCGTGCGGCGCATCCGGACCGGGCCTTCGCGGCCCATTCCGTCGATCTCGGCGATCGGGGGGCGCTGGAGGCGTTCTGCGAGATCGCGGAAGCGGCGGGCTATTACGGCCTCGTCCACAATGCCGGGAAGTCCTGTGACGCCCTCGCGGCGATGCTCGATCAGGAGCGTGCCGAGGCGGCCATGCAGGTCAACTTCTTCTCGTTGACGCGGCTCGCCAAGTCGCTCGTCCGGGAAATGACCCGGGCGCGGTCGGGCCGCATCGTGGCGATCGGGGTCGTCGCCGCCCTGCGGGCGAATGCCGG
>NZ_BACT01000582.1:0-3131 GCF_000333255.1 Methylobacterium sp. B1
TGCGCGGTCCAGGCATCCGCGCTGCGGGCAGTGTGGATCAGCCGATCCATGACGCCGCGATAGAGGGTGTAGAGCCCCCCGAGCGGCGCGAGACCGCCGTCATAGAACTGCAGATAGACGTAGCAGTCTCGGCCCTTCACCTCCGTCCGAGCGTTCACGACGTCGTTGGCGATCTCCGGCCCGACACCCGAGAGGGTGAAGGTCACCACCGGGGCGATGCCGCCGACCGCGCCCTCGATGTCCGACACCGAACCGAGGCTGCCCATGCCCTGCCAGTCGAAGCCGCCGGCCCGTAGGGTCCCGAAGCCGGCGTGGACTCGCTGCGGGCTGGTCCGGAAGTCGAAAAACGCCAGGATCTCGGCGGCGATCAGGTCACCGCGGAGTGCGGCCGCGCCAGCGGCATCGAAGAGGCTCACAGGTCACCGCCCCGTGCTGTAGCGCCGGTTCGCGACAGCGGTGCGCGCCGCGAGGCTCCGGTTCAGCCCCTGATCGTAGGCGGCAAGGCGGGCTGTGATCTGCTCGGCGACGCCCATCTGCGCCCCGCGGGCGTCGATGTTGTACGATCGGCTCTGATCGATCGACTGCGGGCCGCCACCGGCACCACCCGCCGCGATCGGGATCACCTTGCCGTCAGCGTTCGGCACGAACAGCTCGCGGCCCATCTCGCCGACGGTGACCGGCTGCCCGGCCGACACCGGGCCGCCGTTCGCCCGGAACAGGCTCGCGATGCCGTCAAGAATACTGCCGGACGGCAGGCTCGGCCCCTGCGCGCCCGGCAGTGGCGAACCGGCTGAGCCACCACCGCGCAGCGCGTTCCCGAAAACGCTACCGAGGAGACCGCCGGTCGCGTTGCTTCCGGCGCTGGCCAGCGGCGCGGTCCCGAGCAGCCCGGCGAGCGGGCCGGTGCCGGTCAGCAAGCCGGTGAGCACCGAGCGCTCAAGTTGCTTCGTGATGTCTGCCAGCACTGAGCCGAAGGACTTGCCGTTGATGATGGCGTCGGCCAGGCCGTTTGAGGCCGTCTCGGCGAAGTACCGGGCTGCGTCCGCGGTCTGCCGCAGTGCCTGCTGGGCGTTCTCGGTGGCATCCTTGTACTTCTGCATGGCCTCGGCCGCGGCGAGCACGCGGGAGCGCTCGTCGTCGTCCAGGGCCGGATCCTTCCGGTTGCCCTTCTTCACCTCCTCGCGCGCCGCCGCCTCGGCCTTGGCAAGCGCCACCGCCTTTTCGCGCTCGACGTTCGTCTTGCCGACGTTGTCGAGCTCGGCCTTCGCGGTGTCGCGAGCCTTCTCGAGCTGGTGGATCAGCGTCTCGACTGCATCGAGGCTCTCGGAGCCGGATCGCTCACGCCCACGCGGGGTGTGCAGCGACGGCAGCACGGCGGACCGGTCCGGCCCCTTCGGGCGCACCTTCACCGTGAGCGGCGCGGGCGGCCCCTGCACGTCCGGCTCGATCACGCCCGTGGCCTTGCCGACCTCTTGGAGGAAGGTCAGCGGGTTGCCTGCGGTGATGATCTTGCCGATGCCCGGGATCGAACCGACGAGGTCGCGGACCTTGCCCACCACGCCGCTGATCGTCTGGTAGAGGTTCGCTGCGATCTGCACGACGCGGGCGATCACCGCCTCGACGTTCAGGAATGCCTGATAGGTGTCGAGCACCGCGTTCGAGATGTCGCGCTGAATCGGCGCCAGGGCGTTCGCGAAGGTGTCGGCGATGTCCTTGGCCTTGGCGTCGAGCTGGTTGGCCCGCTCGACTTCGTCAGCACCGACGATGCGCACGCCGGCCACCGTCGTCGAGGTGCTGTTCAGCGTGTCGCGCAACTGGTTGGTCAGGTCGACGCCGCTGCGGAGTTGGCGCTCGAAGTCGGCACCGAAAAATTTGCCGGCGAGGTCGAACGCTGCGACGTCGCGCTGGCTCGATCGCAGCTGGTCGATGAGATCGAGGATCGCCCGGATCTTGGCTTCCTGGCTGCCGGCGCTGTCGAACGTGGCCTTGTCTGCCGCCGTCAGGTTCCCGGCCCGGACGTTCTGCGTGAGGCGCCCGTCGATCGCCGAGGTGTTCGACCCGTCCTTGCCCTCGCCGATCCGGATCTCGCTGGCCTCGCGCGCGTGCTGGAGCGCGGCAACGACCTGCTCGACCTTCAAGCCGAACTTGTCCGCGCCGAGCGTGGCGCGCTGGAAAAAGTCCGTGCCGACGCCGACGCGCTCGGCGTCCTTGCCGATCTGCACGTACTCCTGGATGTGCTTGCGCGCCGCCTCGATGGATGCAGCCACGCTGTCGAAGACGAGCTTCGCGGCCTGGAAACCGAGAAAGGCCGCCAGCAGCGTCTGGAGCGAGGGGATCTGCGCGGCCACGCCCGCGATGGTGCTGGTGGTGGCCGTGAGGCTGGCGCGAACGCCGGCCCCGGCCGTCTCCGAGGCGGCGGCCGCACCAGTGAAGGCGCGGACAACGCCCTCCAGCGTGGCCCGGTCCGCAGTCGCGGCGTTTGCCGTAGCCGTCGAGATATTGCGGACGTCGCGCCCAACAGCGGACGCCGCACGCTGGGCGTTGTTCGCCAGACCCTGCAGGGCCGCGCCGAAGCCGTTGCTGTTCGCCGCACCGCCGGACATGGCCACGCCGATCGAGGTCATGTTGCCCACGATCTGGCCGGCCAGCGTCGCCATCGCGCTCTGGGCGCGCGAGGTGTCCGCGGCAAACGATATGACAAGCGGTTCGGCCAAGGCGGCGATCCTGCTGTGATCAGGCGGTCAGGCGCGGCCCGCGGCCATCTCTTCGGCTAGCACGTCGAGGAACTCTTCCTCTGTGCTGCCCTCTTCCGGCGGGCTATTGGCGGCGATGAAGGACTCGATGACGACGTGCCACTCGGCCAGCGTCATCCGGCGGACTTCCTCCGGCGAGAACCCCGCGACCGCCCCGGCGCCGATGAAGACCGAGAGGTCGCCGGGTCGGCTTCGCTCTCCCCCTCGGTCTCGGCTTTTCCCTTGGGGACACCGTTGACCGCCGCCGCCACGATCTGGCCGGCCAGCGATAGGTAGTCCATCAGCGGCTCGTCCTGGTAACGGAGCACCAGCGCCGAGGCCGAGATGCTGCTCATGCCGCCGCCTTCGAGGCCCAGGCGGATCGTGTCCCAGCCTCGC